>JBKQKT010000562.1:0-5231 GCA_052147365.1 Candidatus Korobacteraceae bacterium
GATGCTGGTTGTCCAAGGCCGCATGACTTAGACCACATCTGCGCCCAAATCTCGTCGGTAGCTCACGTACGCCAATCACAGATTTGCCTTTGGCAATCAATGAGTTTTCTCGACCAGCCGCTTCGAAAAACGTGATGTTGTGCACACGGGCGAGAGAATTCCGCTCTTTCAACTAAGCAATATGGCATACATACAGCTATCCGCCTTACATGACCCTACTCAAGATCACATGAAAAAATCCCCTCCTGTAGTACTAGCGACTCTGCTTGTCACTGCCCATGCTAGATCACTCGTTAACGCGGTAGAGGCGGAGCCTAATACGACGGCGCGAATGTCGGTGGGCGACTGGATTGCCCTCATTCTGTACGTCCTACTCGCATTGTGCCTTACGATTGCAGAGACTGGGGGCTTGCCCCGAGACCCGCCGTCCGTGGGCCATCTTGTGGGATTGCTCGCTGCCCCTTATGTACTCGTTCTCGCATTTGCTCTCGTATATCGCTGGTCAACCGGCCGCCGATTGCCGCGCTTCGGTCGAACGGTGCTCTGGACTGGTGTCATTATCTTTCTGGTAAGTCTTCCAAGCGCGTGTGCGGGTGCTGTCAAAGGACGGGAGGAGATGAGACGTTTCGGACAGACGGCAATCGAACGAGGGGATTCGCTCGATCAATCATACAGCGCAAAATTGGAAACTGTTGAGCTTGATCTGAAACCGACAGCGCTGGTTTCAGCAGAAGGTATTCAATCGGCGCGAGTGCAATTAAAGGAATACGCAACGATCATGGGTCAATATCAGGTTCAAGTTAATGAGTTGTACCGAACTTTGCGAGCGGACGCTGGGAAGCTCGATATGCCGCGGGAGATGCGTGACGATTTCATAGTTGGCCTCGACTCGTCATTTTCGGAGAGACAGCAATCCCAGACGGAATTATTTCGTGCGGAGGCGGAGACAATCAGCGCAATTTCCGGCCTGTTGGATTTTATGGAGCACCACCGATCAGACGTGCAACTTGGCAAGGAAGGAGGGCTGGTCTTCGGTACATCCGACGATGCAAACGCGTACAACGCGCTGATAGCCGAGGTTAAGCGGCGCACCGATCGTGAGGAGATTCTGCGGAAATCATTAGCGCAGGGCGCTGCTGCTCAACGCGAGCGGTTTCGTAAGGAGTTCTCGCGATGATCCGATACCTCGTCATGGCTGCTTTAATTCTGTCTGGAATGGACCGCTTTGCGAAATCTAGACGCACAGATTGCTGATTTCCGAAATGAACGCCAATCGTGATACTCGATGGGAGGTGCGAGCATGATCGCTTCGTACAAACGCAAGGCTAACATCGCTGGG
This sequence comes from Candidatus Korobacteraceae bacterium, assembly GCA_052147365.1. Taxonomy (GTDB): domain Bacteria; phylum Acidobacteriota; class Terriglobia; order Terriglobales; family Acidobacteriaceae; genus Bog-257. Next base: position 1,340 of record JBKQKT010000562.1, read on the forward strand.
GCCATCTGCATGGCTACCCTCCTCGGCCTCTTTGTCCTGGGTCGTGTCCTAGCCTGGACCGGACACAACGTGACAGGGGAGGACATCAATGCGCTCAGCGTCGCGTTCATGATCCCGTTTGGAGTGTCGTACTTATACGGGACGTGGGCGTACCTGAAGGCCAAAGGCCGGTCCGGCGCTTGGGTGCTATTGGCAGGGACGTTGATCGGGATGATTGTCATCCTGCTGCTGAAGGACCACGCCAAGGACGGGCAGCCGCCTGCACCCCCTGCGCCCCACGAGTATTTCGGCTAGCGACCTCTAGGCCACCACCGCTAAACGCTGGCCGGGACGAAACAGTGCCCGTGCAGTAGCAGCCTAAACGACGCAGACCCTAAACAGGTCCGGAGATTCTCGTCGGTCGGGCCGTCAAGCCTGATCCCCGTCGCGTAATCCCGCTACACATTCTGGTCAGTCAGGACCGCGAAGTGATGGAGAACCTCGGCATGGCGGAACTGATCGGCGATTTGAGTCAGTTCGTCGGCGAGACTGAGAATGCGTGATACGGGGTAATCGCGGGTCTTTGCAGCGAGAACTAGCGTGTAGGAGTCATCGAAGGGATTTTGGTCGAAGTGGCCATGAGCGAGGCTATTGCGATCAGCGTTGAGAGATCGGAGTCTCGCTAGGGGAAACGCCGACAACCAGTTGTTCTTTGTGGTGCTCACCAGAATGTCGAGCGTTTCAAGTCGCTGTGCGAACTTTCCATTTGAAGCTTTCGCGGCCAGGTCGGAGCGCCCGCGTTGGGACAGTTCAGATCTGACCACCTGGCTGAGGCGGTAGTCCACTTAATTAAAGGCCAAGATGAATCGACCGAGAGCGGCCTCGTAGTCGGTCCGGATGGCTGGGTCGGCCCATGGGGTGTCATCGTCGGGGGTCGTCATGGGGTTCGTCATGGGGTTCGTATCGCCTCGATCTTCATTGCGCACATACCCTTGCCTTGACAAACTTCAATATGTAGCCGGCACCCGAACTTGAAACAACCACCGGTCCCCAGTCTTCATCGACTATAGGGATTCGACTTCCGTCCGTGACGGAAATCAAATAACTTCTCTTGCCTCGTCCTTGATGCGTCTGACAGTTGTACTCAATGGCAGTGTACATTTCCAGATACGAAACGGTGGTCTTGTCATCCCTTGTCACCGTATGCTCGGAGGGAAACACCCATCTGATTTGAAATCCGCTGAAACGGCCGTCTGTGATACGATTCGCTTCATCCAAATACACAAGCGTTGGGGTCGAACCGGGAATGGAAGGATCGTTGTTATAAACTGCGACACCACTTCCAATCTGAACCCAATGCGGTGTCGCTGCGCAAACAGCAGTTGATACGAGCAATAACAGAATGGCTAGGTATTTCATTGCGCACGCCCCCAAACATAGAGACCATTCGTGAGACCGGTCAGCTTCCCGGTCAACCGCCTCCAGTGCGCCGAATCGCTTGCGCCAGGCGTAAATTGTCACTTCGCTCAACCGGAAATTCTAGGCAGGAGGAACCGATGACAAGGATTATTATCGCATGCGCGATCGCATTCGAACATTGGTTCACGAGCCTTGCGCACGCCCGGGCAGTAATCGAGACCTGGCGAAGGGAATACAACGACGAGAGACCGAAGAAGTCGCTGGGAGGAATAACCCCCAGCCAGTACGCAAAGCAGTTGGCCAGAAAGGTCGTTACAATGCCGGAAAACTCTAAAGCCCTACGCTACTGAGAAAGGGGTAACGTCGCAGCCCCCCCAACTTCCGCAAGACTCTTAATCGTCAATGCGGGCAAGTCTTAGCGGTCACTTACCGGTAGCGTACGGCCCCACAAAGTGGAGCAAGCGAAAATGCTGTCGAATCGCCGTGGTCTCGGTTTCTTCCTTCTGGTGACAATATCAGCGCTGTGGTTCTCAGATGCCGACAGTGCCGTCTGGGTGTCACCTTTCTCGCAAGTTGACCAGTGCCGATGGTCCCTACCCGTGGGCCAGTTCTTGGGGTATTCCAACACTGAGAGGGCGGAGTCAGTTCGAGGCTGTGGCGGCATTACTATTCACATCGAGGGCGAGATTACCCAAGATGACGCAAGCAACTTCTCCAAGCTCGTCCATTGGTCGGACGAGTTATACAAGCACGGGAAGGGTGGCTTACCCTATGTCTATCTGGGCTCCAAAGGCGGTAGTGTCTTTGCAGCTATAAACATCGCAAAGGCCATCAGGACATCCGCTAGCATGCGTGGTGCAGGATCCACCACGGTAAAGGTGGACGGGTGCTACAGCGCTTGCGTGATTGTGTTGGCGGGCAGTTATCGGCGATCTGTTTTTGGTCCGGTCGGAATCCATCGACCCTTCTTCGTCGGCGATGAAGCGGAGCAGATGGGGTACAAAAATCTAAAGCAGGCCTACGACGGCCTTTACTTGGAACTCACGACGCTCTTCAAGCAGTGGAATTTATCAAAGTCGTTGGTCGATGACATGTTTGCCGTGGCGTCCACTGATGTGCATGTTCTTAACGAACATGAACTGGATTCGTATGGGCTGAGCAAAGATGATTGGGTGCTGACAGAGCAGAACAATGCAGAGGCGCGCGCTACTTGTGGCGAAGAAGACTTGCAAGCGATTGCAGCTAATCCTGCTTTTTGGTCTTCCGCGAGGGGTGAGGAGTGTCTGCGCAAGATAAATGCTCGTAATAGTGCAATCCGCACAGCTAAGGTCAAGAAACTCTGCAGTGCTGATGATGCCAACAGATACAGCAACGGTCAGCGCCCCAGCCAGGGGTGTCTCGACAAAGTTGACGCTACAGAGTGACCGGATTACAACCTGATTGAATGGATAGCCATCGGGTATCTTTGGATTCCCGCCCCGCCGGTCATCTATGCGCCCGATCCGCAATTGCTGGTGGGACGCACTCTATTGTTCGAGCGAAGGGCTCGAGGTGGGTTCGGTCGCGGCGACCATCGCGGTGTCCGTCGTCGTAGGATCTGTCTGTGTCATCGAAGTCTCCGGTTGTCTTTGGGCGGGTTTGCCCGCCTTCACAACTGCACGCCGCAGCACAGCCGTCAAGGCCGCGCTTCCGAGCGCGCTCGCGAGCACGGGGAACACCCCGCGCGCAGGCCTTGACGGCAAGATCGGCGTGGTAGCATCGATAGGCAAAGCAGGCCCCTCTTCTCTCCGCTAGGTGCATTTCCGCATCCAGCTTAAGACCGAGGTCGGCATTGAGGGCGAGATTGCGGGTAAATTGGCTACGACTGTGGCCGGAGAACTTCGCTTTCTTCCTGCGGAGGCCAAGGCCGAGATCCTCCAAGCTACGCCGGTTGACGTTACAGCCCGTTGGTCTGAGCTGACGGCTTTCCAGGCATTCATGGACGAAGTTGCTGCCGCACGGAAGGTTCATCCCGCCGTCGTTCGCGCGCAGGTGGTGTACCAAAGCTACGTGTGTTTCGTTTATCTTGGCGAGGCTCTGTTCCGAATTCTTGCTAAGTCAGCACCCCCAAGCTCGGCCTCACGCAAGTGCGCTCGATTCCTTACTGACAACCCAGTTCGTGCGTTCCGGAACGCATTCGCTCACGGCAACTGGCGTTATCGCGAGGACTTCACCGGCCTCATATTTTGGGCACGGAAAGGCAGTGATCCCTCAGAACCACTTGAGCAGTTCGAAGTGGAGCAGCATGAGCTGAATTTCTGGCAAGTACTCGCACGGGGCGTAGCGTATGCCGCCTATCCTCACCTTTGCGCGGGTGCAGGCTAACCTCCGGCCTTTTCGATGACCGATGAAGGTTGCTATTTCAGGGTGTTAACGGCTGCGTAGATCCGCTGTTTTTTGGCTGTGGGGTGCGGATTTGATCTGCTGCGGATTGTTTCGATCGCCGATGATCAGA
>JBKQKT010000563.1:0-2835 GCA_052147365.1 Candidatus Korobacteraceae bacterium
ACCCCGTAAATGCCGATACAAGCAAGCAATAGCGCCAAGCCGGCGAATATGCCGAACAGAAGCAAAAGGAAACGCTGTTCGCCGAGCGACCTGCTCGCGAGCTGCTGCATCGTATAAACCTCGTACAGAACTTGATCTCCTGTAGGGCCCCGCGCTTCCCGCCGCAACTGCCCGAGCAGATTCAACGGTGGGATCTTGGTGCGAATGACAATCGACATCAACTCCGACCAGCGAGGCAGGAAGGGGTCCGCGACCTGAGCGAATGGGTAATAGAACTGATCGCGGACGTGCGCCTGATCGTCGCCGGCGAGCCCCCAGTAGCGCACGTGGCCCACTACACCCACGACTTCGTAAGGATCGGTGCAGTCATAGAAGGTTTCACCTTTAGGCCCGATGCAAGGCATATCGGGAATCCATAGGCGCTTCCCGATCGGGTCTTGTTTGCCGAAGGCATGCAGCGCCATCACCTCATCAATCACGATGACGAGCTTGCCGCCCATGCGGTCGTGCTCATCGAAGAAGCGGCCCTCGCGTAGTGGGATGCCCATCACTTTCAGATAATCTGGCGTCACGCTGCTGGAAAGCGCCAGAGGCATCAGATGCTTCTCCGGGAGAGCCGCTGAGGTCCAGTAGCCGACCTGGTTGTTCCCTTCACGCATCGGGACCGTATCGACCACGGCAGCCGCCTGCACGCCCGGCACGCGACGCATGCCATCCAGCAGTTCCTGCCACGCCGCCGGGATCCGCGCCGGATTTGCGAGTATGGAGGGCGCAAGCGCAGCCCGAGTGACAAGGAGGTTCCGCATGTCGATGCCGGGGTTAAGAAACGACAACCGCCAGAGCGTCCGGCCGAGTATGCCAGCGGCAACCAACAGCACCACCGCCAGCGCGATCTCGGTAACCACAAAACTGCTGTGCAGGCGGCGCGAGCTTGCCGCAACGATCCGGGCACCGGCGCGGAGAATCTGTTCCAGATCGCGAGTGGGCGCGCGCAGGGCCGGCGCGAGCCCGAAAAGAAAGCCGCACAATATAGAGACGAAGAGCGCAAACAGCAGCACATGCCAATCGAGTTGAACCTCTTCAGCGCGCGGCAGACTGCCTGGCCAGAGGGCCACAAACGGGCGGCTGCCCATGGCCGCAAGCCAAACCCCGAGAGCGCCCCCGATTAACCCCAAGAGCGCGCTCTCCGTCAGACATTGGCGCACCAACCGGCCCCGGGTCGCTCCCAGCGCCACGCGCATCGCAAGTTCCCGCTCACGGGAAACGGCGCGCGCCAGCAGCAAGCTGGCGACGTTGACGCACGCGATCGCTAGCACCAACCCGACCGCGCCGAGCAGCAACCAGAGCGTGCCGCGGTCGCCTCCGACCTGCTCCACCACTAATTCCTGACGAAGTGGCCGGGCCACGAAGCCGCGCCCTGCGTTGGTTTTCGGGTACTGCGCCGCCAACCGCCGGCCGATTACCGCAAGCTCCTCCTGCGCACGCCCCAGTGTCGCGCCGGGCCGTAGTCGCGCCCAAACATCAATGCCTGGATGCGCGTCGCGCCTCTGCATGATCCCGCTGGTGTTCTGGCCAATTGGAGTAAAGATATCGGCATCCAGAGATAACCTGAGACCTGGAGGTGCGACCCCGACAACGGTGTAAGACTTTCCTTCAAGAACCACCGGTTTGCCGATTGCTTCCGTGCTTCCACCGTAGTGGCGCTGCCATAACGCGTAGCTAATGATCGCCACGGGCGAAGCTCCGGGCCGATCATCTTCCGGCAGGAAGGCGCGCCCGCGCGCGAGGGTAAGGCCCAGGACAGGGAACAACTCCGACGACATCTCGACGCCGTCAACACGCTCGGCCTCCCCGGGTGCGCTGACTGTGCCCCCGTTGTAGCGCCATGCCGCCATTTCTAAAGCGCCGCTCTGGTTCTTGCAGTCGAGATAGTTAGGGTAAGAATATGCCCAGAGATCACCCCATCGGTAGTCGCTTATCCCTTTCGTCTGTTCATTGAGAGTGAACAGCCGTGCAGGATCCCGATAGTGCAGAGGCCGGAAGAGTACACCATTGATGACGGTAAACATCACGGTTGTCGCACCGATGCCAAGGGCGAGGGTCAACAGGGCGACAACCGCAAATCCGGGTCTCTGCCGCAAGGTGCGAAGGGCATAAAGCAAGTCCTGCGCCAGGTCTTCCAACCAACGTGTCCCACGAGCGTCCCGGCACTCCTCCTTCACCTGCTCCGGGCCGCCCAGCGCAAGCCTGGCTTGCCGCCGCGCTTCCTCCGGCGCGTAGCCGCGCGCGATCAAATCAGCCGTATGCTCTTCCAGATGGAACAGCAACTCCTTACTAAGTTGCTCCTCCAACTGCCTTCGGCGCCACAGGCGATGCCACCAGCTCATTCCGCACCTCCCTCAGAGAGCCGGAGAATTAGACCGACTGCTTCCGTCAAACGCTCCCAGCTCGCGGCTTCCTTTTCGAGTTGTGAGCGCCCTTTCCGCGTCAAGTGATAGAATTTGGCCTCCCGCCCTGTCTCAGTTTCCCTCCAATCGGCAGCCAGAAGGCCGCGGTTTTCGAGGCGATGCAGCGCCGGGTACAGCGACCCTTGCGGGACGCGGACGACGAAGCGTGAAACTTGTTGAAGGCGTTGCGCAATGGCATACCCATGCACAGGTCCCAGAGCCACAACTTTCAGAATCAACAGTTCAAGGGTGCCTTGGGGGAGATCCGATTTGACGGTCATGCTCATACCTCCATCTTCTACAGGTTAGCGCATGATGTGTAGAAGGTCAAGGTATTCCGTCTTGGTGTTTTGGTGGTGAGGCTCAGGCTTCAGAGCCTAATGAAGAT
>JBKQKT010000564.1:0-8658 GCA_052147365.1 Candidatus Korobacteraceae bacterium
GAGCATTGCGACGCTGGGCTTTCGCGGCGAGGCGCTGCCGTCCATCGCCTCGGTGAGCCGTTTGCGCTTGGAGACCCACGCACCCGAAGACGCTGCCGGCACCGTGCTCGAAATTGCCGGCGGCAAGCTGCTGACCGTCGAAGAAGCCGGCCTCCCGCTGGGAACTGCGATTACGGTGCGCGATCTGTTCTTCAACATTCCGGCGCGACGAAAATTCCTCAGGGCCGAGTCCACCGAGCTGTCGCACATCGCGTCATTGGTGACCCACTATGCACTGGCGCATCCCGAGATGCACTGGGAGCTGCACTCGGCGACCAACGCGATGCTGATTGCGCCGCCGGTAGACGACCACTCGCAGCGCATCTACCAGGTCTTCGGCAAGGAGACGCTCGACCAACTTATCCCGCTGAGTGCGCTGCTGCCGCTGGCGCGAATTGGTCTGCCGCAGCCTCCGCCGTGGCGGCGTAGCGAAGAGGAAGAGCCGCAAGAGGTTGTGAAGGGCGAGGTCAAGCTGCACGGATTCGTTTCGCGGCCGGAAATTCAAAAGCTCAATCGCAACTCAATTTTCATCTTCGTCAATGGCCGCCTAATCCGCGATCGGGTGGTGCAGCACGCGCTCACCGAGGCCTATCGCAACATCATCCCACCGACGGTTTATCCTGTGGTGCTGCTGTTCCTCGAGATGCCGTTCACCGAAGTTGATGTTAACGTGCATCCCTCGAAGACCGAAGTGCGCTTCCGGCAATCGTCGCTGCTGCACGACTTCATTCGGGATTCGGTTCGCGCTGCGTTGATGAAGTCGCGGCCGGTTCCGGCCTTCATGACCGAGATCCACGCGCAACCGACGGCGTCGCCTTCACTGACGTCGGGCGCGCGGGATTTCTCGAGCGAACTGCAGGTAACCGAAGCCGACGCGGCCTTCGCCTTGCATCCGCCGGAATTTCCTCCGGTGAGCGCGCGTTTGCAATTCGAAGGCGGCGGATTCGCCGTCGAGGGCAACGCTGCTGTTCCAGTGGCGCGCTTCGGGCCGCAAACGTTCGGCGGTCCGGCCGCTGCGCCTGCTGCGACCGTAGCTGGCGGAGAGAACGCCTGCGCCACGGCGCTGGCCGAGGACGATGGGCCTGTGGGCCTGGAATCGCTGGCGACGTTGAAACCCGTCGGGCAGATTCGCGACTCGTTCATCCTCGCCATCAATTCGCAGGGACTGTGGATCGTTGACCAGCACGTGGCCCACGAGCGCATTCTGTTCGAGAAAATCTGCAAGCAGCGCCTGGCGGAATCGCCCGAGAAGCAGCAGTTGCTGATGCCGCTCATCGTCGAGCTGACGCCGGGCCAGATGGCGGTCTTTGCGGAAATCTCCGACGAGCTGCACCGCAACGGCTTCGAGGTGGAACCGTTCGGCTCACGCACCATCGCCGTGAAGACAACGGCAGCGGGCGTTACGGCGGGCGATGTCGAGCACCTGCTGCATGAAATCCTGGAGCAATTCGAGCGTGAAGAGCAATCGCTGAACCTGGACAAGATTCGCACCAACATCGCCGCCAGCATTGCCTGTCATGCCGCCATCAAGGTGAACATGCCGCTGGAGCCGAACAAAATGGAGTGGCTGCTGAGCGAGCTGGCCAAAACCGATTGCCCCATGAGCTGTCCTCATGGCCGGCCGGTCGTTCTGCGATATTCTGTTAGAGATATTCAGCGGGCATTCAAAAGAATCTAGTATTTGGTATTTGGTCTTTGGTATTTGGCATTTAGCTCTTTGCGCCTGGAATACTACAGCCGAAAATCCTGAAAGCTAACCGCTAAATGCCAAGTACCAAGAACTGCCTCTCATGCACGAACTACAACTCCAAGAGTTGCGCCGGGAGAAGTGGCGCCTGAACGGGCAGCCCGTCTGCACGCTGGGAGACGCGCGCGAATTTATCGAGTCTGCCGGCTTCTGTCTGCTGTATCCGCAGCGCCCGCCAGTGCTGGCGCCGACGTTTGTGGGAGCCTACAAGGGCAGTGACGAGAAGCTGCCCACCGTGCAGATGGCGTTTGCCGACCCCAGCGCGCGCGAAGCCAAGGAGCTGATGGTCCGCCTGCTGCGCGAAAAGTCCGCCTATGAAGCCAACGTTTTTCCGGACAACAATTTCATCGTGTCCGCGTCGGTGTTTCCGTACTTCTACGGGTTGGTCGGCGACCGCAATCCGAAACAGCCGCCCAAGTCAGGCTCCCGGTCGGAATATTCTCCACTGGCGGTCGACGCGTTTCCTATCGTCCAGAAGGAAGGCCCGATCTCCAAGCAGCGGCTGCGCGAATTGCTGGGCGGCGACGTCTCGGAAGCTGCCCTGGACCGCGCGCTGGACGAGCTGTGGGCCAAGTTGCGCATCACTCGCGTGGATTACAAGCGCGACGAAGGAGTTTTCTGGGACGTGCTCTTCCGCTGGGCGCCGGAGGCCGTCAGGCAGGGCATGCATGTCTCGTTTGCGGAGTCGCTGACCGCGCTGGTCTCCAAGTATCTTGACTGTGTGCTGGCGGCGCAACAGGAAGAGGTCGAGCAGTTCTTCTCTCCCATCATCGGCCGGGCCCGCGTACGCGAAGGTATCCATGCGCTGCAGGCGGCGCGTGAGCTTACGTACGTGCACGTCGGCGGCCGCGTGATGCTGCAGGTTTCTTCGCTGCAACTTACGCAGCTTCCGCAAGCGGATGGAGAAGTCACGCCCAGGCCGCGGTTCGAGCCGCGTCCCCCGGAACGAGGCAAGCCTCTGGTGCAGCGCCGGCAGCGAAGAGCTGCCGCTCCGGCCAAATCTCGTCCATCCACCGAGGATGCCGGCAAGGAATGAGCGCGAGCCGCAGGTTGATCATCGCCATTGACGGCCCGGCAGGCTCGGGCAAGAGCACGATTGCCGCCCGGCTGGCGAAGAAGCTCGGTTACGTCAATCTCGAGAGCGGCGCCATGTATCGTGCGCTGGCGCTCAAGGCGCTGGAACAACGAGTGCCGCTGGACGACGGCGAGGCTCTGCGAAAACTGGCAGAAGATACTGTGATCGAGCTCGAGCCGAGCGGCGAAGGGAACCGCGTGCTGCTCGATGGGCAGGATGTTTCGCAGCGCATCCGTGAGGCCGATGTGACCGCGGCGGCGTCGCAGGTTTCGTTGCACTCGCCGGTGCGGCAGTTGATGGTCGCTCGCCAGCGCGCGCTGGGCAAAGACGGCGGCGTGGTGATGGAGGGTCGCGACATCGGTACGGCCGTGTTCCCCAATGCAGATGTTAAGGTGTTCCTGGATGCGGACGCGAACATTCGCGCCGAGCGTCGCCTGCGGCAGAATGGATCCAGCTCCAACGAAGGAAGGGAACAGGTGCAGGCCGAACTCGCCGCACGCGACGAGAGGGACCGCACGCGTTCGGCCTCGCCGCTGGTTGCGGCTGCCGATGCGGTGCACGTCGATACTACGCACAAGAGCATTGATGAGGTAGTGGCCGAGGTGGGGCAGATCGTGATTAGTAGATGATCGCCAAGAAAAAGGCACGGATTTCTCCGTGCCTCTGTGTTTCTGTGGTGGAAACTACCCTTTCGAGATCCGAATATCGCCGGTGTCAGCCGTAATCTGCAGCTTGGCGGCGCCGTTGCCCACCGTCCCGCTGGCCTCCGATTTGCCATTGGTTTCGTTGACCTTGACGGAGCTGAAATCGGAGCTAATGTCGCCCTTGCGGGTGGTCGCCTCGATCTGAAACCCAGCATTCGCGGGCAGCGTCAGCGTGATGTCCCCATGTTTGCCGGTGATGGTCATCTTACCAACCGGCAGTTTGTTAGCGGCATGAACGTCCACGTCGCCACCGGAGGTTTGAACCTGCAGGTCACCGGAGACGTCCTCCAGGTGGATGTCCTTGGAGCGCGTGACCACGCGGCTCGGCCCGCTGAGATTGTTGCCGCGCACAGAGTCGGTGGAAATCTCGATCTCGCCAGGCACGGATGCGATCTCCATGTCTGACCGCGACGATTTAAAGGCGACTGTCCTGGCGATTTTGCTGAGACGCATGTCCTGAAAGAAATCGCCTGTGAGATGAACGGCCCCGCCGCATTCGTCCACGCTTACATTGTCAATGTGACCTTCGATGTCCAGGTCGCCGCCGATTTTGGAGGCGCGGACGGAGCCCTTGTCCAGGTTGATCTTGGCTGCACCGGTAATTTCGTCGAGCGTGACATCGCCGCGCGCCAGGTTGACCCGCACATCGGCCTTGCGGCCATTGATGGTCACATCGCCGCGCTTGCTGGCGATATCAACCATGGCATCACGCGGCACGAAGATGTCCATGTCGCTCTCGACTCCATGGTCGCCCGCGCCATTGGTGTTGGCATTCAGCAGCACCGCGCTGCCGGTAACGGTGATCTGCGGGTGGGTGCCTTCGTTGTACTTATTGGCGTCGTTCTGGTTTTGGGCGTACAGCTTCTTGTGCACCACCACGCGCAAGCTGTTGTCATCGGCAGGTGAGATGTTGATGCTGCCGTGATCGCAGACCACGCGCAGATTGCCCTTGGCAGGGAACGGCTGCTGTAACGTGTCGTCGAAGGTGTAGGCCGTGCCGAAGATGCCGCCCAAGTCGTTGTCCATCTGCATCTGATCCCGGACCCCTCCCCAGTTGATGTCGGAGCTGTAGTGCGCCGACAGCCCGATGGCGACGATGAGAATCAGCAACAGAATGCTGCCGGCGCCGACGCCGGCCCGCCGATAGCCGTCGCGCTGCGCTGCGGAGTGCTCGATCAGCCGGATGACACCCCACAGGATGAGCAGCAGAGGCCACCAATGTCCAAACCAGTGCCAGATGGGAAGGTGAATTCCCAGGTTCCGCAACAGGAACAGCAGTCCGATGATGATCAGCACCAGCGGACCCGCAATCGAGCGCCGATAACGATACGGCGGCGGATACTGCGGTGGAGGTGCAGGATATTGCGGCGTGCTAGCCATTGCGCACCCCCGGATCGTCAGGTTTGTTCCAGCTCGCGCCCGGCGTGATTGGGCCGGCCTGAGGAGCGGGAGGAGGCGTCACCACCGGCGCTTCCACCCCATCACGCGCAAAGGCAGCGGGTGATGGGGACACCTGCGGTGGCGGCGGATACTGCGGCGCTCCGTAACGCTGGTCCTGCGACTGCCACGCGGGTGGCCCAGCGCCATATTGGCGCGGGACGTGGCCCGAGGCTGAGGCATTGTGCTGTAAGAACATGACGAGCCCGATCACGATCAGCAGCGCCGGCCAGGTGTTGTCGAAATGCAGCCAGTAGATGCGCCCTACCTGGTCGAGCAGGAACAGCACGCCCAGGGTAATCAGGACGGCAGGACCCATGAACCCATGAGCGCGACAACGGCCGCAGGAACAATGAGGATTGTAGCGGTATTTCATAATGGCCTCCTCACCATCCCCTTCCGCTTCTGCGCATCAGGATGCGAACCCCGAGCGCAATCAGCACCAGCGGCCAGAAGCGCCACAGGTTGTGCATGTGCAAAACTCCTAATTCGTCGAGCAGGAACAGCACACCCAATCCGATCAGGATGAAAGCTCCAACCGGCACTCGCGAAGGCGGGCAACTCTCCGCGTCCAAAGGCTGTCCCTCTGGCATTGGCACCGTCGCTGACACTGGATTGCCTTCCGGGGGCACAACACCGGCAGCCACAACAACCGGCTGTTTGGCAGAACCAGTCGGCGAGAGCAGGGTATTGAGCCCAAACGGATCAGGCGCTGGTAACCCCATCTCCTTGGCACGCGCCGTTTTGTAAGCTTCGATGGGCATGTAGATCACGAAGGCTGCGATCGCTATGCCAAACAGTCCGCTGACGTTGTCGGCCATCCAGATCAGGGTGGCAAAGATCACCACATGGATGAAGCCCTTGGCATACTCACCGTTGTACATGGCGCCAACGCCGGGGATGAATCCCAGGATGGCGGCCAGTCCTGGACTGGGCCCGCCGGTGGGAGGTTGAGCACCCGGAGGCACGGCAGCAGGGCCGGGTGGCGGCGTACCGCCGCTCAAATGCGAAGCCAAACATTCCTCGCAGTAGATAACGCCACGCACGTCTCGCGTGCAAGTGCTGCATAGTGGCTTACCACAAGTGCGGCAGTATGCGGTCGCGGGAACGTCGGCATGATTGGCGCAGTTCATCCGTTACTCCTGTTCAGCCGGGCCTGAGAGATCACTTTATCCTTCACCTGATTACTCGACGACGGAGAGGAAGCCAGCGCAGGCTGGCCCATCTCGCGGTTGTAGTTCTGGTTGCGGCGGTCCTTGTCTTGCTGATCGTCGCCCTTGGGTTGATTATTCTGCGGCGCAGGATCGTCCTGCTGCTGCGGAGTAGCGCCCCGGCGCAAATCGCGGACTCGCGTTTCAATCTCGTACACCAGGCGGATGTTCTCGTAATAACGGACCACACGCGTCTCGGTGGAGTAATACGCCTTGGTGATGCCCTTCGCGCTCAGGTCAACGTGCCGCAGATCGGCCACATGGAAGCCGGCAATGCTGAGCAGCATGGTGATGGAGAAGAACGCCATCCCAAACGACATAGCAAAGCGCGGCGTCACCACCGGGGCGAACATGGGAGAGAGCTTGCCCTTCAGCCGTTCCAGCCAGCTTTCGCCCTTGGGCGCCAGCACCGGCCGAGGCTCGGGAACTTGCCCGATGGTCTGCGCCAGGATGTTGTGCACGAGATGCCGCGGCGGCTCGACTTCATCCAACCCCTTCAGCCAGTGCAGGCCGCGGCTGGCCTCTTCGACCATGGTGCGGCAGGCCGGGCAGGAATCCCGGTGCGCCTCGAACATCGCCAAGGTCGCGCCATGCAACGTGCCATCGATGGCGTCAGCCAGCAGGGCCTCGACCTCGACGCATTGCATTCCGGGTTGGATCTGGTCTGCCATCACGATACCTGCTTGTAATTACGTTGAAGCAACCGTGCAAGTTCCGTTCGTCCCCGATTTATGCGACTTTTCACAGTTCCTTCGGGCACTTTGAGCACTATGGCAATATCCTTGTAGTCCATGTCCTGCAAATCCCGCAGGATGACTGCCTCCCGCAACTCCGGCGAAAGCTTCGCCAGGGCCGCGTGCACAGTCTTCTGAGCCTGCTGGCTTTGCATCAGCGCCTCGGGTCCGGCAGAGGGATCTTCCAGCTTCTCGGCCAGCGTCAGACCTTCTTCCTGGCTCCCCGGAATGGCATCCAGCGAGTCGGTGACCCGGTCGTACTTTCCTTTACGAAAGTGGTCCACTAGCAGATTGCGGGTTACGGTGGTGACCCAGGTCATGAACGAGGCCCGCGAGGTGTCATACGTGCTCAGAGTGCGGTACATCTTGATGAACACTTCCTGGGTCAGGTCAGCCGCGTCCTCTGCCGAACCGGAAAACCGGTAGCAGATGTTATAGATACGCCGATTGTATTGCTGGACGATTTCCTGCCAGGCCGCGGCGTCGCCAGTCACACAGCGACGGACAAGGGCATTGACGGCTTGGACGTCGTCCAATCAGCGCTCCCAAGGGCGTGACTCCTGGCCCAAATCCTACTCACTGCTGGTCATTTATACGGGTTTGCTAGCCAGAAGTTCGGTTGAGACGGCCAGGTTATCGGATGTATGACGCAGTCTGCAGTCCGTCCCAAGTCGCCTGCATTGTAGCAGGATAAGGAACACCATCCTGTCCGTAACCCCGGTGATCCCGCACGCCAGAGTGGACACTCAATGAGTGGCATTGCTCTGAAATCAAAGGGCGACCATGCTTTACACGATGGAGTCTCAACGGCGCCCAGTCTTTGAACCTTAGAGGTTACTTGCTTTCGGTCGCCTCAGCGGCGGTCCCGACTCCGAGATCTGCGCGTTTGCATTTGTGGGCGTTGAACTGTTGTTGGATGGCAGCCTGTGCTTCGGCCTGTTGGATGTGGGGATGAAGCTCCGCCGGAAACTGCATGTTGCAGTATTCACAGATACCGAGCACCGGAACGTTTTTGACGCGCCGAATGATCCGAAGATTCCGCTTTGGCATAAGGACAGTTTACGCTGTCGTCGAAAACGTTCAAGATGCCATAGTCTCCACTGAAATACTTGGCAGACTGCGATAGTGGCCTTAGGGCTCCAATTTTGGCACTCATCTCATCTGAGTGCCAATGTTGACATTGAGCCATTCCCGCTCATAGAATAAGCGTGGCGTATTCCACCACAATTATTTGCTAACATATTGCAAAATAGCAGGTTACGCCTGATCCGCGAATATGACGGCACCCGAAGGCATTGGACGGCGAGAGCGTGAGATTCTCACCGCCATCGTGGAGACCTACATCTCCACTGGCGAGCCCGTTGGCTCGCGTACGCTGACCCGCGGCAATCGTGAAAACCTCAGCGCCGCCTCGATTCGCAATGTCATGGCCGATCTGGCCGACGCTGGGTTTCTGGAGCAACCCCACACGTCGGCGGGTCGTGTGCCCACTACCAAGGCCTACCGCTACTACGTGAAGCAACTCACCGGCGAGGCGCGTCTGTCGCCCGCCGATGAGAGCCTGATCCAGGGCAACCTGCAGGGACTGCAAGACGTCGAGGAGTTTATGGAGCGCACTTCGCACGTGCTGTCGCTCATTTCGCACGGCGTGGGTGTGACCATCACTCCCGGTCCGGGCCAGCACAATGCCCTGGAGCACGTGTACTTTCAG
>JBKQKT010000565.1:0-6526 GCA_052147365.1 Candidatus Korobacteraceae bacterium
CCCAATGAGCGGGAAGTCATCGCCGTGAGGTTGGCTCGTGTCGTACGCCATGGTGGACTTGATGAAGCCATAGGGCAACACTCGTACCGCGCCCAGTGTAAAGGCGGGCTTGAAGCCGTCCTTGGCCGGCGGATCAATCGGCAGGACCCGCAGCGGGGCGATAGCGGGAATGACCGTCGGTCCCGGTGGCTCCGGCGGCTTGGCCTGCGTCCCTTGTCCGGCGACCAGGCTCGCTGTAGTGAGTGGACCCGACTCGGTATCCATCAGGGAGTGCATCATGTCGGAGTCCGCAGCACTCTTCAGTTCTGCTGCCTCTGAGTCGTTGACCACGCCTTTCGCCTTCAACAGCATGAGCAACTGTTCCATTCCAGCGGAACCGGACATGTTGCGCAGGCTGTTGGCTTCGGTGGTGGTAAGGATGCCTTTCTTGACAAGCAAGTCGACCAGGCTTGGGTTGATAACGGATCCGGGGCCCGCGCTGGCGCCGGCAGTTGCCGGCGCGGCACTGGCGGCCGCACTATTCGGATCCACGGCGGTCGTAGCACTTGCGTCCGCAGCAAAGAGTGCCGCTGGAAACAAGAGACAAGCGATCACGACCAAGGACAGTACCGATGACCAAACACGTACTCGCATTTTGCCTCCGAAGATAGGCCCATGTCGTTCGCCAAGTGGGAGTGCCTGGTGTCACCGGGACTGGATTCTTCTAAGTCCCACCTGTAACTGGGCTCGGGGCAAAACTTTAAGAGAGAGGAAGGGTAGGTTCGGCGGACATTTCTCACTGCTTATTGTGACGGACGTCACAAACTGCCAGTGACGTAATTTTGTAATGTTCTACCTAAGTATCTGTTTTTAATAAACTTAGCGATATTTCAATAATGCCGCGAAAGTGCCATGCAACTTTCATGGTAAAGCGGCCAAAGAGCCGTCCCATTTTTGATGAAAGTCAAAGGTGACCCCGCGCTACAGAGACATGCTGAGCCGGAGGTTGCCTTGATTTAGAGTGCAAGCCTGCGTTCACATCGGCGGCAGCAACTCGGGGAGCACCATGTCGACGTAGCGATTCTTCTGAAAGCAAGCGTCGTCATGTGCGTCACAAACCGGATACAGCTTGCCCCATCCGGTGGCGTAGCCGATCTGCGAATCATTCACTCCGCGCTTCGTCAAGGACGTTTTCACAAACTGAGCACGCCGGTAGGAGAGCACGAGATTGTAGAAAATATCGCCACGAATATCGGCGTAGCCCTGAATCCAAAAGTGCGCGTCGGAGTGCTGCTTAAGCCACTCGGCATCGCTATCGAGCGCGGCCGGATTGACCGCTTTGCTGTACACGTTGAATGGAAAATACACTTCCTTTACGTTCTGGCTGAACTCCTGAGCCTGGGGGGAAGCCCCGCTGCTGGCGGCCTGCGCCTCGAGTTTCGTAGCCGGCAGAAAAACAGTGGCGGCAAGCAAGAAGCCGGCAAGCGATATCAACGCAAACCTCACAGCCAGGGTCTTTCTCATAAGTCCTCCGGGAAGTTAATTTGTTGGCCGGTCAGCTATAAGCAATCCGCAGACTAGCACACTCTTTCTGACCTACGGTTCAGAAAAGGGCCTGCGCTGTCGCATCAGAGCACGGCCAGATTCAGGCGCAGGATAAAGGATGAACATTACAGGATGATGAAACCCGCCAGAAAATTTCGCAGTTAAGCTAAGCTACTCGCCCACACAGGATGGTCCCAAGATTCCGTGCTGCTTTGGTTGTAGGGGGTGCGCGGGGATTCGCGGAACATTCATCAAGCGTTCATGATTCTGTAACTTTTCGTCCATAGGATGCCGTTGAACGTCCACATCAGGGTTCCAGAGCTTGCGGCGATTCTCGGGGCGTTCGAAAACTCGTTGTTCTCATCTGCCACTTTAGGTTTCAGGAGAGAAAAGAGAAATGAAACGACGACTGGCTCTAGCGCTGGTGGTGCTATCCACAACCAGCGTTTTCGCACAAAGTGTTTCGAAACAGCTCCAGGACATGAAAGATGCCATTTCCGCGCAGCAGCAGCAGATTATGCAGCTGCAGCAGCAAGTGCAAAATCGCGACCAGGCGATCACAGCATTGCAGGGTCAGGTAAGCCAGGCGCAGGCGGCCGCGCAGGCAGCACAAGCTGCTGCCGACGCTGCGAAGCGGGGTGAGCAGTCTGAGAACCCAGAGATCCGCGCCCTGCAGCACGACGTCGCTGACATGAAGGTCGTTGATGCCAACACCGTTAACGAACTGCAGGAGACGCAGAAGCGGGTGGCTGGATTGGAGAGTCCGCTGGCCATTCACTACAAGGGAATCACCATTACTCCGGGTGGCTTCCTGGCGGCAGAAACTGTGTGGCGTCAGCGCGCCGAAGGAGCCGATATCAATACCAATTTGAACGGCATTTTTTATCCCGGCGCTTCACAGGCGCACCTCTCTGAGTTCTACGGCTCGGGCCGTCAGTCTCGCGTTTCGATGCTGGCACAGGGCAAGCTCGACCACATGACCATGACGGGCTATGTCGAGGCTGACTTCCTGGGCTCGGGCACGACCTCGAACAATAACGAAAGTAATTCCTACCTTCTTCGTCAACGCCAAGTATGGGGCCAGGCCGCGCTGAGCAACGGCTGGAGCTTCACCGGCGGTCAAATGTGGAGCTTGGTGACGGAAACCAAGGTGGGTGAGGATAATCGTACCGAGGCTACGCCGCTCACTATCGACCCGCAATATACCGTCGGCTTTAGCTGGGCCCGTCAGTACGCCTTCCGCGCCGTGAAGAATTTCAACAACAAAATGTGGTTCGGCTTCTCGGTGGAGAATTCGCAGGAGACGGCCACCGCGCACGGCAATACCGCCAATTCCTTCCTCATCGGGTCCCAGGGCAATAGCGGCGGTCTGTATAACGCCGCCATCAACGGCTGCTCGTCGAGTCTTTCAGGCAACCCCGTCAGCAGCGTCACGACGACCTGCACCAATCTAGCGAACTACTCCTTCAATCCTTCCCCAGACTTCGTCGGAAAACTGGCCTTTCAGCCGGGCTTCGGACACTATGAAATCTTTGGGGTGCTCACACAGTTCCGCGATCGTGTCTTCCCCGACGCCGGTCTGGCCACGCCTTCTGCTGCCGGTGCATACAATAGCTCGACTTGGACCGGTGGTGGCGGCGCGAATGCTCGCTGGTCGGTGTGGCAGAAGCGTGTTGACATCGGGCTCCACGGTCTAGGCGGTAGGGGTCTGGGACGCTACGGGACAGCCGGCCTTTCAGATGTAACCGTCGCTCCAAACGGCCAGCTTGTTCCCCTCCGGAGCTACCAGGGACTGTTGACGCTGGAATACCATTCTCCCAAATGGGATTGGTACGGCGACGGAGGCGTGGAGTATGCCGGCCGCGCAGAGTTCCCGAACTCGAAGGGTGTGTATAACATCGGCTACGGTGCGATCAACGTCAGCAATCTAGGTTGCAATACCGAGACGCTGCCCAGTTCCGGACTGACCGCGGGCTTCAACCCCGGCGGCTTGGCCAACTGTACTGCCGATACTAAGGACATCTGGGAAGGTACGTTGGGCTTTTGGTACAAGCCCTACAACGGCCCCAAGGGACGCTTGCAGATGGGACTGCAGTACTCCTACGTGACCAAGACGGCCTGGGCTGGCGAAGGTGCAGTACGTCCGATTCCGAAAGGTCCCGTTAACCCGACGGCCATCGACAACATGATCTTCACGTCTTTCCGCTATTACCTGCCGTAAGCAACTCGGGTGGCCGGCTCGCGCCTGGCCACCCGAGATTTTTCCCATACCGATCGCGAATCCCTAACTCTAACGGCTTCCGGCGTGAACCTATGCCTGTGCCTTTTTCCTCTGCTCCCACCTTGCCTTCATCATGGCTGACAATTTCTTCTTTGCGGCCGCGCTCATCGGACGGCGAGCCGCCGTCTTTTTGGCTGTAGCCTTGGCTTTAGGCGCAGACTTGCCCTTCCACTTCGCCCATCGCTGCTTCATCGCCTCGGAGATGCGCTTGCGCGCCGATGCGGACATGCCCCCGGTGCGTCTTGCCTTCGGAGGCCGACCACGCCGTGGACGCGTTCCCCCTCCCAACGTTTCCAAAGCGGCGATCGCCTGCTTGATTCGGACTAGTTCGGAGCGGAGTTCTCCTAATAGAATATCTATGTTCATGTATCCCCTTTCGGTTAAATCCGCAATAGTGTATCAAGACTACCAAGATCTCGGGAGTAACCAGCATTCTTTTTCTTGAGTTTGTTCGGAACTTGAAAGGCGGTAGAGCCGAGCGATGGCGAAGCCAGTCCGGCTTAGACTTCCGACTCAAACTCCGACAATCCTGCAACCGGCTGCGCGGCCGCTTTTCCGGTGTGAACCTTCGCCGTGGTGACCAACGCCACCCCAGCTACGATGACCATCGTACCCGCCGCCATATAGGCATCGAAGTGCTCACGCAGGATGAGCCATCCCAGGAACACAGCAACTAGCGGATTCACGTAGGCGTAGGTGGCGACCTTTGCCGTGGGCACATGTTTCAACAGCCAGATGTAGGCGGAGTAACCCACCCACGAGCCAAATATAACCAGGTAGAGCACGGCCATCAGGGCGCGATGGGTGAGTACAATCCGGTGGTATTGGCCGGTCACCCCGGCAACCACAGCGTTGCCGATAGCAGCGAAGGTCATCTCCCATCCGGTAGCCGTGAAGGGATCAACTTTCATCTGCCATTTGCGCGAGAGCACCGAGCCGATGGCCCAGCTCATCGATGAGAACAATAGCGTTGTGGACGCCAACAGTTGCATGATGCCCAGCGCGCTGCGGTGTTCGATCTTGGGCCAGAACAGCACACTAATGCCCGTGATGCCCAGCGCCACCCCTAGCAGGCCGCGCCTCGAAAGGCGGTCACCGCGGAACACAAAAGTTTCTAGGATGAGAAACCAGATCGGCGTTACGGCTATGATTAACGCGGCGTATCCGGTGGGCACCCACTGCTCGGCCCAAGCCAGGCCACCGTTGCCCCCCACCAACAGCAGGCACCCGATGGCCGCGAGACGTAAAGCTTCGTTCACGGTGATGCGGACCTTGCGGCCCACCACAGCACACGCAACGAGCATCAGCGGGCCGGCGATAAGGAAGCGCATGGCGCACATCACGGCTGGCGGAAGGTATTCGTCGTCGGTAATACCGATCGCCAGGTACGTGGAGCCCCAGAAAACGTACACCAGCGCGAATGCGACGATCACTTGCAGCCGGTGATTGCGGTCGAGGGTCATGCCAGCTCAGTCCCCCGAATGACCCGTGGGGTGCGCCGCCGGTGTTGCGTGTTCGCTCCGCAGACGATGCCCGGTCGATAGTATGTAGTGAATTCCTGACACCAGAGTAAAGGTGAAGGTCGCATACAAGAAGAATTTCTCCAGCCAGAAGACCGGCTGCACGGACATCACCTGCCGCAAGACGACAAAAAAAACGGCCGCGATCTGGCAAAGCGTATTGATCTTGCCGAATATGCTGGGACGGAAGTCGCGAAATCCGACTGTGGCATAGAGGACCACGGCGGTAGCGACAATGCAGACATCGCGGCTGAAGACCAGCACCGTGTATTTCCAAGGGACCCTCTTCGCGACCGAAAGGACGAGGAATAGCGAGCTAAGGAGCAACTTGTCCGCGATGGGGTCGAGGTATTGACCGAGCAGTGTCTGCTGGTGCAGTATGCGCGCCAATAAGCCGTCCAATGCATCGCTCAGTCCTGCGGCTATCAGAAGGCCGAGCGCCCACGGCCAGTTGCCGTCGAGCACCGTGATGATGACGAAGGGAATAAAGATGAGGCGCAGCAGTGTGATCTGGTTCGGCGCCGTCAGGAGTTGGCTCTTCACGCTGCCACTCCGAACGAGTTGCCTGGTGCCACCGTCCCAGTTTGCCGTTGGTTAGTTTTCGGCATCGCCCCTTGGTCTGACATTGATTCTGACGGGTTTGCAGCGTGCTGGCAACTAACGTTCCAAGTCGCGTTGAACTTAGTCCCGTGACCGTCATCACATCTTCGCTGGCAGCAAGAGACTTACCTTGAATACACGATCTGCTGCCCGCCATGATCTGGCTGACCAAGTTCGTCGTCCGCAGTTTGGAAATGGCGACTGCACGTTTGCCATCGCGAAAGGCAAAGCACCTGCTGACCGGCAAACGGGGGGAAGTTGAGGCGTACTTCTACCTACGTAACCTCGGCTACAAGATTGTCGCGACAAACTTCCGCGTTCCCTATAACCGAAGCGAAATCGACCTGATCGGATGGAACGATGGAGTTCTTTGCTTCATCGAGGTCAAGACGCGGACGGGCGCTGATTTTGCTCCCCCGTCGACCGCCGTTGACCACGAGAAGAAAAAACACATTCGTTCCGTTGCCCGGCAGTATGTCCGCCGATTGCCGGGTAATATGCGGCCGCCATGCCGCTTCGATATCGTGAGTATTGTTCTTGGCGCGGACGGCAGTAACCCTGAGATCAGTGTTCACAAGGGTGCCTTCAGTTGGAACGCCGG
>JBKQKT010000566.1:0-9818 GCA_052147365.1 Candidatus Korobacteraceae bacterium
GTGCGACAGCTCGGTGGATTCAGCCTTGAGGAATTTTCGCCGCGCCGGGATGTTGAAGAACAGATCACGCACAGTGATCGCGGTCCCCGGCGGCAGGCCGGCTTCTTCGACGGTCAGTAGCTTGCCGCCTGCAATTTCGACCACGGTACCTGCGGCATCTTCAGGCGCGTGGGTCTCCAATCGCAGCCGGCTCACCGAGGCGATGGACGGCAGCGCCTCGCCGCGAAAGCCCAGCGTCGCAATGCTCAGCAGATCATCGGTGTTGCGAATCTTTGACGTGGCGTGGCGTTCGAAGGCGAGCATGGCATCGTCACGCACCATGCCGCAGCCGTCGTCGGTCACTTGGATGAGTTTCTTGCCCCCTGCCTCAATAGTCACGCGGATGCGGCGCGCGCCCGCATCCAGAGCGTTCTCCAGAAGCTCCTTGACCACCGACGCAGGGCGCTCCACCACTTCGCCGGCGGCGATCTTGTTGGCTACGTTTTCGGAGAGAACGTGGATGCGGCCCATGATTCAGTAGTCAGTCGTCAGTAGCCAGTACCCAGTAACCTTGAAGGTCAACACCACGGTGGGCTGCGCCGCCCGGCAAACTGCGGTACGGGATACTGACGACTGACTACTGGCTACTGACAACTGCTTCTTCACTGCCTTGGCGCGTAGTATCCCTTGCGCGCGCGGACCTTGTATTTCTTGTTGTCGGCCAGGATCTCGATCTTGCGGTACTTGCCGTTGAGCTCGAAATCCGCCGGTTTGTAGGAGACGTCGTACTGACTGCGCAGTTCGTCCTGGATTTGCGAGAACGCGTCGGCAACGTCCTGAATCTTGAAGGGGAAAAATGCCTTGCCCCCGGTCTCGTCGGCAAAGTGCTCCAGCACCTTGTCACCGCGGGTTTTCACCCCGCTGGTATTGGTGGAGATCGAGTAGATGATGACCTCGGCGCGCTGCGCCATCTCCACTGCTTCTTCGCGGGAGACGCGGCTCTGGTTATCGTCGCCATCGCTCAACAGGATGATGGCGCGCCGCGTAGGGCCGGTGCTCTTGTCCTGCAGGAGTTTGTCGCGGGAGGCAAAGTAGATGGCGTCATACATGGCAGTGCCGCCACCGGGCCGCAGCATGCGCACGCCGTGCGAGAGCGCATTGGTGTCGTCGGTCATGTCCTGGGTGACTTCAGGCGTGGTGTCAAAGCCGATGACGAAGGCCTTGTCGGAGGTCCGCCGGATGATCTGGTTTAGAAACTCGATAGCTGACTCCTGCTCGAACTTGAACCGGTCGCGCACCGAGTTGCTGGCGTCGATGAGCAGACCAACCCGCAACGGCAGGTCGGTCTCGCGGTTGAACGAGCGAATGCTCTCCGCCGGCTTATTGTCGTCGTAAACCCGGAAATCGTTCTGGGTAAGGTCCTTCACGAAATGACCGCGCTTGTCGGTGACGGTGAAAACCACGTTCACCTCGCTCACCCGCTTGCGAATGACAGTAAGCTGGTCGTCCGGGGTGCCACCCGATTCTGCCTTATCCGCTGGATTGGCAGCGGTTGAGGGCGGAAGCGCGCTCGACTTTGGAGCGTCCCCCACTGGCGCAGCCTGTTGCGGCATATTAGCCTGAGGCGCAGAGCTTGCAGCGCCGCTCGGTGGTACGGAAGGAGCAGGATCAGCAGGCGCCGGAGACGGTGTCGTTGTGCCGCTGCCCTGCCCAGCCTGGAGAGGCGGAGCCGTTTGACGAGGAGGAAACTTCGTAGTCGACGGCGCAGTCGGAAGCTGTTGGGACGAGTCTTGAGCGGCGAGCCCCCACGACAACGCCACTACAAACAGGATTAACGGGTACTTCATTGGAGTTCATTATAGCGGTAGGGGAGTTGATAAGCCCTTGGTTCTTGGCCTTTCGCTTATCACTCCTCGCTTTTTCTCCACACGACTGACAATCCAGAAAAATTTCGGGTTTTCTGTGTGGAACGCCAGTTCCAAGTATGACTGCTTTTCATCTACGTAACTCAGCAAGGAATCGACCGAGTTCCTCGGGCAAAGACGCAGTGAACGACATGGGCTCTCCCGTTCGCGGATGGGTGAACTCGAGGCCTGCCGCGTGCAGGAAATTGCGATTGAGACTAAGAACCCTGCTTTCTTGCGAGCCCCTGGTCCGAGTTGCGGAAGTGCGTCCTTGCCCTTTTCTCGATGCTTCTGCCCGCGCGGGATTGAATCGCAATTCTTTCTGCGCTCCATAGAGCGCGTCCCCCACGACCGGATGCCCGAATGACGCCATGTGCACGCGTATCTGGTGGGTGCGTCCGGTTTCGATGCGCACGTCGAGCAGCGCGAACTTTCCGAACTCCGACGCAATGCGTTCGCGGACTTCGTAATGCGTCACCGCGGCGCGGCCTCCGCTGCGGCGTGTGGTCATGCGAGTGCGCCGCACGGCGTCGCGGCTGATCTCGGCGCTGATGGTTCCCCTATCCTTCGCTGGCCAGCCGTGTACAAGAGCGACGTAGCGCTTCTTCACCTGACGCCCGGAGAACTGATTGGCCAGCCTGCGATGCGCCGAGTCGTTCTTGGCGACGACGATCAGCCCGCTGGTTTCCTTGTCGAGACGATGCACGATCCCCGGCC
Organism: Candidatus Korobacteraceae bacterium; assembly: GCA_052147365.1. Classification (GTDB taxonomy): domain Bacteria; phylum Acidobacteriota; class Terriglobia; order Terriglobales; family Acidobacteriaceae; genus Bog-257. The sequence goes on from JBKQKT010000566.1 coordinate 2,601, forward strand.
GCAGCTCCCCACCAACTTCTGACAAGTTGCCGAGGTGATGGAGCAAAGCGTTGACCAGCGTGCCACGATTGCGCTCGTCATCCGTGGCGCCTGCACCGGCGTGGACCATCATCCCCGCAGGCTTGTTGACGACGGCGAGATCCTCGTCTTCGTAAACAATGTCGAGGGCAATGTCCTCCGCCATCGCCCGCAGCGGCGCCGGCTGGATGTCTCCGGCGATGGTGATTTGTTCTCCCCCTTTCAGCTTCAGCGACGGCTTAGCTGTCACCCCATTGACCAGCGCCTTCGCCTCTGCCAGCAACTGCTGCACGCGCGCGCGACTAACGTCGGGGATTTGTGAAGTCAGGAACTCGTCAAGCCGCTGGCCGGCAGCGTCCGGTGAAACCAGGACCGTCATGGGGAACCGCAGGTCAGGCATGGCTAGCGTAGCTTCAGGTGTTAAACAGCGGCGTGTCGTCCCAGAACAGCGTTGTCTTTCGTCGCACGAAGCCCATCGGCGAGGACCAAACGCAAGAAATAGCGCACGCAGTAAATCAGGTATATTCTGTTGGCATTGTCTAACATTCTATGACGAACAGCATCCGCCTATGACGAACAGCATCCGCAACTCCGCATTGCTTGCTCTGCTCTGTACCGCATTTGGGTTAAGCTCCGTCTCTGCTGCCGATTCTGGAATGCCGAACGCCCAGGCCGCTGCTGCAAGCTCAGAGCATAGGCCGGTGTTGACCCTGGTGGCATACGCCTGCAAGAAGGGAACTCCCCAAAGTAGCCAAAGGGTTGGTCTTGTGTCGGTGGTTATGCAACGCGGCCCTGATAGCCAGCCTATGCGAGTGATGGGCGTAAGGGGTAGCAAGACCGGTGAAGTGGCGTTCACCTATGTCCTGGATTCCGATTGCTCCGGCGAACCGCCGAGTACGGCACAGGGCGCAGCGAGTTTGACTCTCGAGCACAAGATCTCAGGCGAGGAATATTTCTACGCCATCTCCGGTCAAGGGCAATGCTTGAGGGCCTTCCAAATCAAGTCTCTAGGGCAACTCTTCCCGGTTGACATGAGTAGCAGGATGCAGGATTGTCAGAACCAGATGCGGCTTTGGTCGGGCGAGGCCGCGAAATGGAAGGCACAGTCGAAGAGCGCTGGCATTACCAAGCCTTAGGCGCACCGGCTGATCAGTCAGTCCCTTCCCGCGTAATTGGCGGTTACTGGCGTTCTTTCATTTACCGGCGCTGGAGCCAGCTTCGCCGGCTGGCGCAAGGGCACACGCCGCATCCACAGCAACCCCCCGGCAATGACCAACAGTATGGCAATGGCCTGCGTCCCTGTCATGAATCCGAAGAACTCGCCACGGCCTGGGTCGCCACGGAAGAACTCGATGAAGTAGCGGGCTATGCCATAGATGATCATGTACGTCCCGATAATCTCGCCCTCAAACTTCTTGCGGCGGATAAGCCATACCAGGAACAGGCAATTTGCCAACTCTACCACCATCTCGTAGAGCTGAGTAGGGTGCAGCGGGATGTTCAACGGCGTCCCGACAATCTCATTGGCAAGGGGATTGTGGAAGGTGACGGCCCAGGGAACATGAGTCTCATGGCCATAGCAACAGCCGGCAGCAAAGCATCCGACACGGCCAAAGGCGTGCCCTAAGGCCAGTCCGGGAGCAAAGACATCGCACGTCCTCAGCACCGGCATGTTGTTGCGTCGCATATACCATACGCACATCATCAGCGCCAGCAAGAAGCCGCCAGACCAGACACCCCCTGCCTGGAATGTTGACAGGCTGAAGATCTCCCGGGGATGCTCCCGGTAATAGCCAAATTCAACCAGCACCATCAGGATCTTTGCGCCAAAGATACCCGCCAGGATAGCGATGATGCCGAGGTTCCAGAGCTTGTCAGGGTCGAGGCCCTGCTCCTGGCCAATCTTGACGATGAGCAGCAAGCCAAAGATGAGGCCCAGAGCGGCCATGAGGCCATAGGTAGGGAGACCGAAGTTGCCAACGTGAAAGAGACGGGGAAACACTCAGCTATTTTAGATGCAAAGGTCTGGGGTTGGCTTCAGACGGTCTTGGGTTACGCCGTACTTGCCCCCAATCCGACTCTGCGGGGACGATAACAGCCGGCCCACATGAACAAACGCAATTCGGCCAAAAAGTGTTACAGGATTTTTGTGTAAAATTTTGTAAAACTTCCCGAAATGGAACGCTCTCCGGGAAAAATAGCGAGGCCTCGTACGTGGAATCAATAACTTAGCTTAGACGGGCTGCTTCTACGGTCTTCGCAATGGAGGCGGTGATTCCCAAGTGGGCGCCCAAAAAACCAGGGGCGCGAACCTGGGCCAGCCGGCTAAATCGCTCCTGGTGACGACCGCGAGCGTTGACGCGGCTGATTCTTCGAGTCAGCAGGCGCTTTAGTTTGGAGGTGAGCCGAACTTTCGCAGGTGACGATTGTCACACAGCACCGGCAGAAACCGTGCTAAGCTCGCCATGCATTCAGAGTGCTCAACGTTGGCGGCGCCTCGCGACTCCGCATGCGACTCCTCAACGATTGGAACGCCACTTCGGAATCCTCGCAAGGAACAGTTGAGCAGGCTGGACCCGGGCTCCAGTGACGATTTCTGGGGGGCACCGATGCAGCGCGCACCCAATTTCCATTCCGTTTTCCTGCTGTTTAGTCTCGCGGTAGCGCCTATCCTCGCAGCCCAATCCGTCCAACATGGCCCGAGCACGGTTCGTCAGGACGTCCACCATGATGTTTCCCCGCCGCTGCGCGACCTGATTCAGAATGCTCGGCCGCCATCATTAGAACGGGAGGAAGCCGAGCCCGTGCTGCGCCTTCCGCTGCCTCCCGGATTGTCGCAACTTGCCGAGGACCCCATACGACAGCGGACGACTGTGCCCCGCACATCGCTTGTTGGCCTGAGCTTTGAAGGGCTGGGGCAGGGATATTATGGCTTCTTCGTCAACTTTGCGCCCCCGGACACGAACGGTGCTGTAGGCGCCACTCAGTACGTGCAGTGGGTCAACACATCGTTTGCCATCTTCGACAAAGCGACGAGCGCGCTCCTGGGGGGGCCGACGCTAGGAAACACGCTCTGGTCGGGATTCGGGGGCGGTTGCGAGACTGACAATGACGGCGACGTGATCGCACTTTATGACAAGCTCGCCAATCGCTGGGTCATGAGCCAGTTATCGGTCTCCACTCCGCCTTACCTGCAGTGCATCGCGGTCTCCACCACATCCGATGCCACAGGCACTTGGTACCGCTACTCCTTCGAATACACAGATTTTGATGATTATCCGAAGATGGGGGTCTGGCCCGACGCCTATTATGAAACCTTCAACCTGTTCGACGATCAAAAAATGAATTTTCTCGGCGCTGACGCTTGCGCCTATGACCGCATGTCCATGCTAAGCGGCCTGCCTGCGACGCAGGTCTGTTTCCAGCAGGACACATCCGTCTTCGGATTACTGCCCGCGGATGTGGATGGCACTACCGCTCCTCCGGCTGGCTCGCCCAATTACATGATGCAGTTCGACACCAACAGCCTCGATCTCTATCAGTTCCATGTGGATTTCAACAACCCGTCCAACTCCACCTTTAGCGGGCCCACGGTAATCGATGTGGCTGCATTCACTCCGTTGTGCGGCGGGGGCACCTGTGTGCCCCAACCTGACACAAGCAATCGGTTGGACTCACTGGCTGACCGGCTTATGTACCGCCTCGCCTATCGCAATTTTGGCTCGCATGAGTCTCTGGTGGTGAACCATTCAGTGGCGGTAAGCGGTGGCGGAGGTGTGCGCTGGTATGAGGTCCAGAACCCTGGCGGCACGCCCGTCCTCGCCCAGCAAGGGACCTACGCGCCCGATTCAACCTATCGCTGGATGGGCAGCATTGCGATGGACAGCGCGGGCGATATTGCCTTGGGATACAGCAAGTCCAGCGGCTCGGTTTATCCGTCAATAGCATTTACGGGGCGCGTGCCCACCGATCCGGCGGGCACGCTGGAAGCAGAGACCGACGTAATCGATGGCAGCGGCTCGCAGACGGGAACACTGCACCGCTGGGGCGACTACAGCGCCATAACAGTCGATCCTGGGGACGACTGTACCTTCTGGTACACGCAGGAATACCTCCAGTCCAACGGTACCTTCAACTGGGACACGCGAATCGTAAACTTCAAGTTCCCTAACTGCTCTCCCGTAACCTACACCCTATTCGTGTCAAAGGCGGGAACGGGCAGCGGGACGGTCACTAGCAGCGACGGTTTCATCAACTGCGGCCAGGTCTGCTCATACATTTACAACGGCAATACCCAGGTCACGCTGACGGCAACGCCGGGTCAGAATTCCATCTTCACAGGCTGGAGCGGCTGCGACTACACGAATGGCAACACTTGCACGGTAACCATGTACAGCACTCGCACGGTAACAGCTACTTTTACCTACAACCCCATCTACTACTGGTTGAGCGTCTCTGTGAACGGCAATGGGACAGTCACGAGCGCCGACGGCTTCATAAACTGCCCCGGAACCTGCAGCCACAACTACCTTAACAATACGCAGGTGACGCTCAACGCCACTCCGGCGCAGGGGTCGAGCTTTGCGGGATGGACCGGGGCCTGTAGCGGGACGGGTGCCTGCAATCTGATTATGACAACGAGCTTGTCTGTGGGGGCTTCATTTCCCAGCAATACTGGGACTCTAACGACGCTGTACAGTTTTTGCGTTCAACAGTACTGCCAAGACGGAGCTGAGCCTCAGGCTGGGCTAGTGCAAGGCACGGACGGCAACTTCTACGGGACAACTCTCGTAGGCGGGAGCGGACTTTACCCGAGTGGCACGTTCTTCAGAATCACCCCGAGCGGAGCGCTGACTACGCTGTACAGCTTTTGCAGTCAACAATACTGCGCTGACGGCTCAGGTCCCCAACCCGGGCTGGTGCAAGGCGCCGACGGCAACTTCTACGGGACAACGAGCAACGCCGGAGAAGGGCCCGATTCTTTTGGCACGGTCTTCAAAATCACGCTGACAGGTGTGCTAACAACGCTCCACACCTTCCATTTGAATGACGGCGCAAATCCCCAAGCCGGGCTGGTGCAAGGCGCCGACGGGAACTTCTACGGGACAACGAACGGCGGAGGGGCAAGCCTTGGTGGCACGGTCTTCAGAATCACCCCCAGCGGCACTTTGACCACGCTTTACAGTTTTTGCTCTCAGCCATACTGCGCCGACGGCCAACAGCCTTCTGCGAGCCTCGTACAGGCAACAGACGGGAATTTCTACGGGACGACGAGCGATGGAGGCTATGGAGGCCCCAGCGGTAATGGCACGGTGTTCAGAATCACCCCTAGTGGAACACTGACGACGCTCCACAGCTTCAAAGGCGCTGACGGCGCGTACCCAGCCGCGGCGCTGATGCAAGCCAATGACGGGAACTTTTACGGCACGACCTGGCACGGCGGGTTTAACAATGTCCAGTGGTGTTCCGATGGTTGTGGCACGGTCTTCACAATCACCATGAGCGGCACTCTTACCACGCTGTACGACTTTTGTGGTCAAAACGGCTGTCTTGACGGCTACTACCCTGAAGCCGGACTAGTACAAGCCAGCGACGGGAATCTGTACGGGACAACTTCGTGGGGCGGCGGCGGGCTTTACACCGACGGCACGATCTTCAGAATCACCCCGAGCGGCACGCTGACCTCGCTGTACAGCTTTTGCTCGCAACCGAACTGCGCTGACGGCCTAGGTCCCCAAGCCGGGCTGGTGCAAGGCACCGATGGCAGCCTCTACGGGACCACCCTCGAGGGCGGAGCATACCGGCAAGGCACCGTCTTCAGGTTGTCGACGGGACTTGTACCGTTCGTGGAAATACAACCCACTTCCGGCAACACGGGAACACCGGTTACGATTCTCGGGACGAACTTGACGGGCGCGACCGGAGTTGCTTTCAACGGCACGCCTGCGAGCTTCCAAGTAGTCTCGCCTACCGAAATCACCACCAACGTACCGGCCGGTGCGACTACTGGCCCGGTTCAAGTGACGACACCCGGTGGTGTACTTTTCAGCAATGTCCCGTTCTTGCTGCCCTCTACGCTGACGGTATCGACCAGCGGTAACGGAGCCGTGACCAGCACCGACGGCTTCATCAACTGTCCCGGCACCTGCAGCCACTTGTATCCCGGCAATACCCAGGTGACCCTGAACGCCAATCCGGCTGCAGGGTGGACACTTTCTAGCTGGAGTGGTGCGTGTAGTGATAGTGGTGCGTGTGTCGTAACCATGACCCAGAACCAGTCTGTGGGCGCTACCTTTACTCAGCTCTCCTACACTCTAACGGTAGCGCCCGTCGGCAGCGGAACCGTCACCAGCACCGACGGCTTCATCAACTGTCCGGGTACCTGCAGCCACTCCTATCTCAGCTTTACGCAGGTGACGCTCAATGCCCTGCCGGGTCAGGGATGGGTTTTTGGGGGATGGGATGGCGGGTGCCTGGGCACCGGTTCCTGCACATTCACAATGACCCAGTCGTTGACTGTGGACGCCGTCTTTTCACAGGCGGAGCAATTCGTTTCCGTCACCCCATGCCGTCTGGTGGATACGCGACCGCAGTACGGTGGCGGCGGTCCGATTCAGGGAATGATGTCCGAGACCTTCAACCTTCCGCAGTTGGCCCAACTGGGGAAAAATTGCGCGGCTTTCGATCTTTCCTCGGCCACAGCCTATTCGCTGAATATAGCCGTGGTGCCACAAGGGCCTTTGGGCTATCTCACCATGTGGCCTGCGGGACTGGCGCAACCCTACGTGGCCACTTTGAATTCGGTCGATGGCCGGGTTAAGGCCGTAGCTGCCATCGTTGCGGGCGGAGCCTCGCAGGCGGTCAGTGTTTACGTCACGAATACGACCGACGTGATCATCGACATTGACGGCTACTTCACAACTCCATCGCAGCAGACCTTGCAGTTCTATCCGCTGCCGCCGTGCCGTGTGGCTGACACCCGATACGCAACAGGTTTTGGTCAAGGCCTGGGGGCGCCGTATCTGAGCGGCGGCGTGCCGCGAGTCTTTCCCGTGCTGAATGCGGCGCAGTCCAGGTCCCCTGCAACATTCCCAGTACCGCGCAGGCCTATTCGTTGAATTTCGCTGCCGTGCCGCATGGCTCTCTCGGCTATCTGACGGTATGGCCGACTGGCGAGAGCCAGCCGCTGGTCGCTACCCT
>JBKQKT010000567.1:0-5144 GCA_052147365.1 Candidatus Korobacteraceae bacterium
CGCAGCGACAGAACGGCAATCAGCACAAGTGCGAAGAGGGCCAGCGTGGTCCATGGGAGAAAGCCGCGGTCAAACCGAGGCAACCTGATGACCTCCCACTGCCGACGGTTGTGCCGCTTCCAGCAACGAGTAGGCCACCAGCCCACTGAGCAGCTTGGGATAGAAATCGGTGGACTTCTGCGGCAGCACTTCGCCACCGAATGCGATGTCGCGCACCTGCTCCATACGGGCTGGATTCATTAGGAAGGCGACATTCACTCCTTGCGTCACCTGGTCAGCCGCATCGCGCGCATCGCGCACGTACCGCAGGTGTTTCTGATCACGAATGTCGTCTTCTGACAGGCCCAGCGTCTCTGCCAGAACCAGCTTGTGCAGTTTTACAACGTCGAGCGCGCGCTGCCGCTCCGACAGATCTGACGAGCCGTCCCAATGGATGTCCGGACGTGAGCGCAACAGAAAACCTCCGTGGGCCGTCGCCGCGAGCAGCGCTGTCCGCTCTTCGCCGGCCTGGCGCAGCTTTTCCAGCGCCGTGTCCATGTCCGTCAGCGGTCCAATGTCTTCAACGTCGAAATTCGCCTGAAGCTTGGCCACCATTCCAAAGATGGAGAAGTCCTCGAGGCCAAAGACAACCCGATGGGTGGGCAGGATGATCAGCCCGGGCGCGTCCATGTTGACGAAGGTCATCATCACGCGGTCGTAAGGACCGCCCAGGTCGCCCCCTTCCTGCTGCCGCCTTTCATTGCGATAGTTGAGCGCAGTTTCGTAGCGATGATGCCCGTCTGCGATGATGAGCTTTTTGTCAGCCATCTGCCTCTGTACCTTGTGGACGACGTCCGGTTCCGAGATCTTCCACATGCGATGCAGCACATCGTATTCGTCGCGCAACTCGGCCGTAGGCTGGACGTTAACCGTGGCCAGTCTCAAAGTGGCGTCAGTCTCCGCCGCGGGATCGGTATATAGCATGAAAATCTGGCCAAAGTGCGATTGCGTGGCCCGCAACAGGTTCAGACGGTCGGCCTTGGGCTTGCTCAGCGTTTGCTCATGGCGAAAAACTACTTGCTGGTCATAGTCTTCCACTTGCCCGAGAGCGACAAAACCCCGGCGCTCCATGAAAGTACCGGAGTTGTCGCCGGGCACGCGAAACGTCTGGGTGTACAGGTAAACGCTTGGCTCGGCATCTGGTATCAGGACGCCGTCTGCGCTCCATTGCTCCAGGTAACCCTCAGCCCGGGTGTACACACTCTCGCGCTCGTTGTCGCCAGCCTGCGGCTTGCCGAGGATGACGCGCACCAGGTTATAGGGACTCGCCGCGTAATAGCGGTTTTGCATTTCAGGAGTGATCTTGTCGTAGGGTTGAGTAACGACCTCAGCCAGCTTGACTCTATCGGGGCTGTAACGCAGGCCTCGAAAAGGGAAGACTCTTGCCATTAGGATTGCCTCCTATTTATTAAGTTGGCGCAACAGGGGTGGTCTTCAGGAGACACCCTCGATTGTAGCAGTTAACAAAAGGCAACCATCGCATCCACGTCATCATCCATAAGGTGGCGGAAAGCAGCATAATGACGCGGGTCGGCGAGATGTTTGGCGGCGCTGACCTGTGGTAACATCAGGCACACTCCAGAGGGGACCTAATGGCCCGCGGTTGCAGTTGCGAGATCGGGTCAAAGTACTCGACGACGTGGTTTCCAGTTCCTGTTCGGCGGATGCAACCTATTTCAAGTCCGCCCGTCCAATCCCTCGTGCGTTTCCGTCCCGGGTTTCTGCTGCTCATCACGCTTTGCATCGCCGGTCTCCTGACGGCCTCCAGCTACGCGCAGGACGAAGTCCATGTGGTGCCTCGCGAGACCAAGAAGACCGCAGCACCCACGCCTCCGCCCAATACAGATCCCAGCCTGAAGACCTACACCAAACCGTTGCGCAAGGACGTGGACCTGGTGCTGGTTCCAGTGACCATCACCGATCCCTTGAACCGCCTGGTGACCGGATTGGAGAAAGAGAACTTCGCCCTCACCGACAACGGCAAGCCGCAGGAAATTCGCCACTTCTCAAGTGAGGACGCACCGATCTCGCTGGGCGTAATCTTCGACATCAGCGGCTCCATGGCCGACAAGATCGATAAGTCGCGCAAGGCTGTCGTCGAGTTTTTCCGCACCGCCAATCCGCAGGACGAATTCTTTCTCATCACCTTCTCTGAAAAGCCTGAGCTGCTGGTGGACTACACCTCTTCTGTCGAGGACATCCAGGACAAGCTGGTGTATGCCGTTCCCAAAGGACGCACCGCTCTGCTGGATGCTATTTACCTCGGTATGAACCGCATGCGCAAGGCGCATTATGAGCGCAAGGCGCTGCTCATTATCTCCGACGGCGGCGACAACCACAGCCGCTACACGGAAGGTGAAATCAAATCCATGGTGCGCGAGGCGGACGTGCAAATCTACGCCATCGGTTTGTTCGACTATTTTTTCAAGACGCCGGAGGAGCGTGAGGGCCCTGCCATGCTCAGCGCCATAACAGAGGTGACGGGCGGCCGCACGTTCACCATCTCCTCGCCCAACGAGCTAGCGGACGTAGCCACGAAGATCGGCATCGAGTTGCGCAATCAGTACGTGCTCGGCTACCGCCCCAGTGATCCGGGAAAAGACGGTAAGTGGCGGAAGATCAAGGTGAGGCTGAATCCGCCCAAAGGGCTGCCACCGCTGCACGTCTACGCCAAAACGGGATACTATGCACCTTCGGAATAATAAGAGTTCTCGTCTTCTGCTAATCGCACTGGTTACGCTGCTGGGGTCTTGGCTGATCGCTCAGAACCCGCCGCAGAGTGCGTCCTCGCCGTCACCACCGGGCGCTGCGCAGGATCAGGCTCCTCCCGTTGGTCAGGCGCCGGAAACCAAGGAAGGCGACGTTTATATCTTCAAGAAAGAAGTTCAGGAAGTCATTTTGCACGCCACCGTGGTGGACGAGCACAATCGCCTGGTCACCAATCTTACGCGTAACGATTTCACTGTCTTTGAAAACAACAAACCGCAGAAGATGACGTTGTTCCGCCGGGAAGACATCCCGGTGGCCATCGGCATCGTCATCGACAATTCGGGCTCGATGCGCGAGAAACGCCCTGCGGTGAATGCCGCCGCCATCAACCTGGTGCAGGCCAGTAACCCGCAGGACAAAGTCTTCATTGTCAACTTCAACGAAGAGTATTTCCTTGATCAGGATTACACCTCCAGCGTTCCCAAGCTGAAGGATGCGCTGGAGCGCATCGAGGCTCGCGGTGGCACCGCGCTGTATGATGCGACCGTCGCTTCCGCTGACCATCTGAAGAAGAGCGGTGAGCTGGAGAAGAAGGTGCTGTTGGTCGTGACCGATGGCGAAGACAACGCCAGCCGTGAATCGTTGGAACAGGCGGTGCGCCGGCTGCAGGTCGAGAATGGCCCGACCGTGTACACGATTGGCCTGCTGCAGGAAGAGCACTCCAAGCGGGCGCGCCGCGCCCTGCGCGAGATGGCTGAGGAGACCGGCGGCGAGGCTTTCTTTCCCAAGGACCTGAGCGAGGTCAACGCTATCACATCCCAGATTGCGCACGACATACGCAATCAATACACCATCGGCTACAGGCCCGACATGCCTCAGAGCGCGGGCGGCTATCGCACAGTGAAGGTGGACGCTCAGGCGAAAGGCTACAAGAAGCTCCAGGTGCGCACCCGCAGCGGTTACTATGCCGGGCAAAAGGGCGTAGCCAGCACGCAGGGCGGGCAGTAGAAAGCGGCAACTAGCAACTAGCAATTAGTATTTGGCGAGTGCTGGCTTTCGCGAAACCCAGCTAATCCAAGCAGTACAACGGACAAATCGCGGGTAGTTGTTAGTCACAAGCTGCTTTTCATGAGATTCATCCGCTACAAGAAGTACGTTCCCGAGCCGGCCTCCGAGATGAGCATGGAGGACCTGCTCAACTCGCTCTCTGACTTCCTGCTGCAGAGCGGCTTCCGCCAGCAATACCAGGATTTCTACGACCTGCGCAACATGGAGCAGTCACTCGACGAGCTCCGCCAGGCCATCGCCGACGCGTTGCTCAACAGCGACATGCTCGACGACGCCATGCGCGAGCAGATTGAGAACATGACTCCGGAGCAGATGGAGCAGTTGATCCAGCAGCTCATCGAGCGCATGGAGCAGGAAGACTACATCAGCGTGGACCAGCCGCACGATCCGGCGCGGCAATCGAGTGTCGGTGGGCAGGTGGGCGAGCCGCAATCGCAGGCGCGCTTTGAGGTCACCGACAAGAGCCTCGACTTCCTGGGATACCGCGCGCTGCGCGACCTGATGGGCTCGCTCGGTAAGTCAAGTTTCGGCCGCCATGACACCCGCGATCTGGCCACCGGCATCGAGGCCAGCGGCGCGTCGAAGACTTACGAGTTCGGCGACACCCTAAACCTTGACATCACCGCGACGCTGTCGAGCGCTATCCAGCGCGAGGGACTGCGGCTGCCGCTCAACATCGAGTACAGCGACCTCCAGGTGCATCAGTGCGAGTATCAGTCGTCTTGCGCGACGGTGCTCATGCTTGACTGCTCGCACTCGATGATTCTCTACGGCGAAGACCGCTTCACGCCGGCGAAAAAAGTCGCGATGGCGCTCTCGCATCTCATCCGCACGCAATACCCCGGCGACTCGCTCTCGCTGGTGCTCTTCCACGACTCGGCCGAGGAGTTGCCGCTCTCGCAACTGGCGCGCGTCAAGGTCGGGCCGTACTACACCAACACCCGCGAAGGACTGCGCATGGCGCAGCGAATTCTGCAACGCCAGCGCAAGGACATGAAGCAGATCGTCATGATCACCGACGGCAAGCCCTCGGCACTGACCCTCGAAGACGGGCGCATCTACAAGAACGCCTTCGGCCTCGATCCGCTGGTGGTCAGCGAAACCCTGAAGGAAGTCTCCAAGTGCAAACGCGCCGGAATTCTGATTAACACCTTCATGCTCGCCTCGGAGTACGGCCTGGTGCAGTTCGTCCAGAAAGTCACCGAGATGTGCCGCGGCAAAGCCTACTTCACCACGCCTTACACGCTAGGGCAATACCTGCTGATGGATTACATGTCGCGCAAAACCAAGACCATTCACTGACGCCAGAAGTGGAAGCATTCATCTAC
>JBKQKT010000568.1:0-11632 GCA_052147365.1 Candidatus Korobacteraceae bacterium
GCCGAATCTTGCGGTAATAGATGAGATATTTGCCCGCGGGAAAGCACTTGACCCCCGGTGCAATGTCATTGCAAGGACGGCCCGCATCAGGGTACTGTCCGAGTATCCAGAACCGGTCCACAATGGCATCGATCAGTCGGTCGGCAGTAGCTGATCCAGCTCGCTCCGCCCAATAGAGGAACACTTCATCCAGGTCGCGCTGAGCGGCGTGCGAAACCCGAAACAGCTTCATCTGCCGGTCCGCAATCCGGCGAGCCGCTTCCGTCCGCGTCCCTTTATGCCGGCTGCCAATCTGTCGAGCCCCGCACGTCCCTCATAATCCGAGTACTCGCCACGTTCGATTGCTGCCAAACCCTTGCGCACCCGACGCGCGATCAGCTCTAGCTCGACCGGAGGTAGCAGGGTGAGAATATCGTCTGCTGACTTGGGAGCCAGCGTCGCTTCGCGCGCTTCCTCCTCCTGCATTCGGCGCACGGCCGTGCGGACGACCTCGCTGATGTTTGTATAGCTTCCAGTTTTCACTTTTCTGCGAATGAACCGGGCCATTTTAGGCGACAACGAGATGTTCATTTGTTCGACGGCCCTCTAAATCCAACTCCTAAGTAGAGACGATTCTTCCCACGAGTTTAGGACCAACTTCCGCACATAGTCAATTTTTGACTATGTGGACGCGAAGTTCTGCTTGCTTATTCTTGAAAACCGCGCCTACCTCGTCACATCGAAGCGTGAACTGCGCACTTGCCGATATCCGGGCGGGCGCGCTATTACTGGGTTGCGAGGAGAAGGTTGTTGTGTGTCTTCCTGGCCGCGCCCAGTGCGCAGGCCATCGATAGCTCTTTGAAATCATAGCGGTCGGCCATCAGCGGTCAGCCCCAACCTGGTGAGATGATAAGTATGTTAGCTTGCTTATCATGCTTAGCATGATTATCACATATGCTTATCTTGATTATCATGCTTATCACCCTGCGCGAGTCAAGATTTGTGCGGTAAGTACTTGCGGCACATTAACTTGCAGGAAGCAATCTGCACAAGTTCGTGATCCTGTGATATAGAAGGTGGAGGGGGTGGTGAATTACTTCTTGCGCTTGCCGCGCATTGGCCGCTCCTCGACCACGGCGAACTGGATGCGCCGCTGCATGCGATCGATGCGGTCCACGAGGACGCGGATGGGGTCGCCCAGAGAATACGTCTTACGGCTGCGCTGGCCGATGATCTGGCGCGTGTTTTCGTGGTACAGGTAGCGGTCGTCGGTGAGCGAGGCGAGCGGTACCAGCCCCTCGATGAACATGTCGGTCAGCTCGACGAACATGCCGAACTTGGTGACGCTCACGATCAGCCCGTCGAACTCCTCGCCGATGCGCTCTTCCATGAACTTCGCTTTTTTCCACTCCATCAGCTCGCGCTCGGCGTCATCGGCGCGGCGCTCAGACTGGCTGGACTCATCGGCGATATCGTGGAGGACATCTTCGGGAATCGGGCCGCCTAGCGAATGTAGGGGTCTTTCGACTCGCCCTCGCAAAGTCACCCCAACGGGCGCAAAACCGGCGCCCTTTGGGGACCCCGACAAACCCGGCGCGGGCTCGCTCAGGGTGACAGAGTGTTTTGTTCGCTTCGACCACGGCGAAGGCGTTTCGCTGTGCGCGACGTTGCCGACACCAATCTGCACTCCGTGTTCTTCGCGCTCGGCCGAGTCGCGCAGCACTTCCTTGAGAATGCGGTGCACGATGAGGTCGGGATAGCGCCGGATGGGCGAAGTGAAATGCGTGTAAGTGGGGGCGGCCAACGCGAAGTGGCCTTCATTCTTTTCCGAGTAACGCGCCTGCTTCAGCGAGCGCAGCATGAGGTACGACAGGATGCGCTCCTCGGGCTTGCCCGCGATTTTCTGGGTCAGCTTCTGGTACATGCGCGGCGTGATGTGGATGTCCTCGGGTATCTCGATGGTCTGCGGATGGCGCCCGCTGCCGTAACGTTCGCGGCGCTCGGCGCGCATCTGCACCCACTTCACCGGCAGCGGCCCGACGCCGAGCGAGTAGCCGAACCTGGCAGCGATGGTTTCGAAGTCGTAGACGCGCTTAGGGTCGGGTTTCTCGTGGATGCGGTAGAGCGAGGCGACGCGTTTACCTTCGAGATAGCTCGCTACGCATTCGTTGGCCGAGAGCATGAACTCCTCGATGATGCGGTTCGCAATGTTGCGCTCCGAGCGCGTGATGCCTTTCATCAGCCCATGCTCGTCGAACTCGATGGCCGGCTCGGGCAGGTCGAAATCGATAGAGCCGCGGCGAGCGCGCTTGCGGTTCAGCACCATCGCCAGCTCGCGCATTAACTCGAAGACGTCCACCAAGCGGTGATAGCGCTGGCGCTGCGCCAGGTCGCCTTCGAGGATGAGATTGACGTTGGTGTAGGTCATGCGTTCGGCGGAGTGGATCACGCCCTCGCTCAGCGTGTAGCCAAGGATTTCGCCCTGGTGGTCGATCTCCATGACGCACGAGAGCACCAGCCGGTCCACCTGCGGGCGCAGGCTGCACAGGTCGGTGGAAAGCTCCATGGGCAGCATGGGCACGGCGCGATCGGGGAAATAAACCGAGGTGCCGCGCAGGCGCGCTTCCAGGTCGATCGCTGAGCTGTTGCGAACGTAGTGTGCAACGTCAGCGATGTGCACCTGTAGCTCGAAGTGGCCGTTGGACATGCGGCGTACGGTGACCGCGTCGTCGAAGTCGCGGGCAGTTTCGCCGTCGATGGTGACGATGGGCAGTGCGCGATAATCGCGGCGGTGGCGCAGCTCGGTCGATGGGATGAGCGGTTCGAACTGCTGCGCCTCCTGCACCACCTCAACTGGGAAACGATGTGGCAGGTGGTACTTGCGGATGACGATCTCGACATCCACGCCGAAGTCGTCTTCGTGGCCCAGGATCTCGACTACGCGGCCGCGCGGATTTTCCGTTGGCGAAGGCCAGTCGGTGATTTCCACGTCCACCACCAGGCCTTCGAGATCGTCCCACTCGCGGCGGCGCGCTTCGCCGCCGAGAACTCGGTCGCGCTCTTGCTGGCGTTTGCGAAGTGGCTTACTCGTCGGGCGACGGGGCTCGGTTTCGGCCTCTTTCTCCCCGCTCGGCCACTCCAGGCCGCGCGGAATGATGACTTCCTTCGTGACCTTTTCGTCCATCGGCGTGACATAGTTGTGCCGCGAGCCGTAATGAAATGTGCCGACCACGTTGGGATTGCCGCGGCTGACGACGCGCAGGATGCGGCCTTCGGCGCGGCCATCTTCTTTCTGGCGGCCGAGCTCTACCAGTACCTGGTCGCCGTGCATGGCTGAGCCGATGGCTGTGGGCGGGATGAAAATATCGCCGCTGATGGTGCTGCGCTGGCCAGCGTTAGGGATAACGAAGCCGTAGCCGTCGCGGTGCATGGTTAGGCGCCCGGAGATGAGGTTCTGACGCGAGGCGGCGTGCTCGGCGAGGGTGTAGCGATCGCGGGCGATTTCGATGAGGCGCCCGCCCTTGACGAGCGCCTGCAATCGTTCGGCGAGCTGCTGCCGCTCGCTGCCGCGAATCCCCATCTCGCGGATAAGCTGTTTGAATCCGGCGGAGCGTTGCGGCTGCCGTTCGATGTGGCGGATGATGGATTGGTCGGTAATCATTTAAGAGCCACCGCAGGTTCCGCGAAGAGCGCGGATTCCTTCAAAAGAAAATTTGATCCGCACCGTCTGCGTAAATCCGCGGTTAGTGTGGTTCCCCGTTTACTCGTCGCTCACTCAACGGGAATAAAAATTCACGCAGGGTATTCCCTGATTTGCCAACTCGCTGTATGGTAGCAATAATCACATCGCAACCACGGGCGCGTGCCCGGGCGGTGCACAAAGGACCGGACCAAACCAACATCTGAAGAAGAGCTGGAGTTGGGTTTGGCAAGAGTAGTGCCTCCCCAAGTGCGATTACTTCAGAAAGGAATCTGATTACCGATATGTGGAAACCTACCAATGCCCCCTCTTCCAACTTGACCCCCAATCCCGAGCCGCAGCGCAGTTACGCGCCGCCCGCTCCCGAACCGCAGAGCACGCCGCGTCCGGCGACTCCTGCCATCAACACCCAGGAGCAGGCCACGCTGGGTAAGTCGCTGGTCATCAAAGGCGAAGTTACCGGCTCGGAGTCGCTTTACATCGATGGCCGGGTGGAAGGCTCCATCAACCTGCCGGGCAACCGGGTGACCGTTGGTCGCAACGGAGTGGTCTCGGCCAACATTTCTGCCCGCGAGGTCGTGGTGCTGGGCATGGTGCGCGGCAACCTGACCGCCAGCGACCGGGTGGACATTCGGGGCGAAGGCTCGCTGACCGGCGACGTGGTCGCCCAGCGCATCAGCATCGAGGACGGCGCCTACTTCAAGGGCGGGATCGACATTCGCAAGCCCGGCCAGAAGGCCAACGGCGAGTCCAAGGAGACGAGCACGGCGTCCACTGGGGAGACTGGAACGGCTGCAGCAGCCCGGGCTTAATCGTTCCGGAAGGGAACGATCCGCGAACGGTTTCGAACCCGGACAAATTTTGTGGGCCCAATGCCATCTTTTTCTTGACTTTGGGACGCTTTGGAGCGACTCTCACAGTGCGGGCGGTGGCCAGCCCTGCCGCCCGTAACCTTCCCTCTGCAACAAGGTGTACCACGATGTGGGATAAAGTGCTTCAGCTACTGGCCGTAAGCTGCCGGCATGGCCATCTTTCGCAACCCTTTCCCGCGGTTTCCACCCGGCGGAACGACGCTCGTCATACGGAATGGGAGGCGGTCACCGACGATGCGTCCGGCCATTACGTTGTCTGCCTCGATTGCGGTAAGCACTTCACCTACGACTGGTCGCAAATGCGGGTGATGAGATAGCTGTCGGATGTGAGCCCTCAACCGTCAGCCAGAAGCACCGAGTTCACGGATCCACTCCACCTGTCGTTCTCTCCACCACCTGCTCGGGCGCGGTGATGTTCGGTGTCGCCGGAGCTGTCTTTCGCCGCAACTCGCGGGGCAGGTTGGATTTCGTCAACCACAGCCCTAAACCCACGGCGGCCAGCCAGGCCACGCTGATCACTGCCAGCGACATTAGGTCAGCCTCGCGGCTGCCGTTGACAGCAATACTTCGTCCAACTGCAAAGCACAGGGCAGCCGCAAATATCGCAGTTCCGAGCGCTTTCGTCAGTTCCAGCCACGGCACGCCTCCGAGCAGCACCAGCTTCTTTCGGTCGAGCAGCCAAGCTAGCGCAAGCGTGTGCATCAGAATGCCAATGTCAGAAGCGACCGCAAGTCCGGTGACGTCGAAACGGTGGAAAAGCGACGAGTAGATCGGCAATGATGCAACCACGATGATGGTGCTGGCAATCATCGGGGTCAAGGTGTCGCCAGCGGCGTAAAAGGCACGGGAGTAGAGAGCCTGCGCCGACCACAGCGCCAGCGAGAGCGCGAACCAGAAGAAGTACACCGCAGTCTCACGGGAATCCTGGAAGTTGAAACGCCCGCGGCGATAGACGAGATCGATGAGCGGCAGCGCTGCAGGCATCATCCATGCGGTCGAGAGAAACGAGGCTGCCGAAATCCGGAATACGGATTGGTTGACGGTATCCGCGAATTCGCGCCGCTTCCCTTCCCCGAAAAGCCGCGCGAAGAACGGCATGGAGGCCTGGCCAGCGGCTTGCCCCAGAATCGAGATGGGCACGGCAAACAATCGCTTGGCGTAATTCAGCCGCGTGATGTCGCCGGCGCCACCGGAGGCGAAGTAGCGCAGGATCCAGTCGTCGGCCGAGACCAGCGACACGCCGAGCATCAGGGGAATGGAAAGCCTTACCCACTCGCGAAACTCGGGATTGCGCAGGTTGAAGTTGAGCCGGTACGACAGACCATCCTTCGCAGCGCCGATGGCGTTGATGAGGAACGGCCCGACGATCGCGCCCACCAGAGCGCCATAGGCGAGCGACTCAATCCCGAAGCGGCGCGCGCCCACCAGGCCGCCGAGGATGATGAAGACGTTGTAGAGGATCGGGCTCAGCGCGGGATAGAGGAACATTCGCCGCGAATACAGCACCGCCGACACGATGCCGCCCGCATAGAAGAAAATCTGGCCGGGCAGCAGAATGCGTGTGAGATGGACGCACAACTGTATCTGCTCCGGCGAGAAGTGTGGAAAGATGAGCCGCTCGACTTGCGGCGTGAAGATCTCCAGCAACACCGTGCCCAGGCACACCACCGAGGTCATGATGGTGATGGTGGAGTTGAAGGCGTTCTGTGCCTCCTTGCTGCGACCGCGGGAGGTGTGGCGCGTGTAAATGGAGATGAAGGTGATGGACGCGGTGCCGCCGGCCAGAATGTAGTTGAGAAAGTCCGGGAGGTTGAAAGCGCCGACGTAGGCATCGGTGTTGAGACCGGCGCCAAAGGCCCATGCGATATAGGCTTCGCGCAGGTAACCGATAATGCGCGACAGCATGACCGCAACCATCAGCAGCAGGGTGGCAGACAACTCAGTGTGCTGATGGGAGGGACGCAGGATGCGCAACACCCGCGCGCGAAAACTGCGGCCTCCTTCGCTGGAGCTGGGCTCGGCCGGAGTCGGCATGTGACTGGATTCTACACGGCGTGAGAGGCTCCCGAACTACCTGCAGTTGCACTTGTGGATGCCGTTTGCGATTCGGTGTTACCTTTGGTTCGAGTTCAATTTTTTGGAAGCTATTTCTCACCTAATTACTTCGGCGGTTGGAGTGTGCGTTGGCAGCTGGATTCGGACCCATACCCGGGCTGAAGATCGGGCATGCGCAGGACGAGGCGGCGCTGACGGGCTGTACCGTCTTCCTGTGCGAGAAGGGCGCGGTTGCGGCTTGTGATGTGCGGGGCGGCGCAGTGGGTGAGCGAGAATTGGAACCGCTGCGTCCGGGACATATCGTCGAGCAGATTCACGCACTGGTATTTGCCGGTGGGAGCGCCTTCGGCCTGGATGCAGCCAGCGGCGTGATGCGTTGGTGCGAAGAGCGGAGCATCGGCTTCGACACCGGCGTCGTCAAGGTGCCGATTGTTCCGGCGGTCATTCTCTTCGATCTGCGCATCGGCGATCCGACACGCCGCCCCGACGCGGCCATGGGCTACGCTGCAGCAGAAGATGCCTCGCGGGCCAACGTGAATGCCCCGGTCGCAGAAGGCAACATCGGCGCGGGTATGGGGGCGACGGTGGGAAAACTTTTCGGCATCGAGCGGGCAATGAAGGCGGGAATCGGTTGCTGGACGGAAGAAGTGGCGTCCGGCGATGGCTCCGGCAAGACCGCGCATGTTTCGGCGCTCGCCGCGGTCAACGCCTTTGGCGATGTTCGCGATCCGGAGACGGGTCGCATCATCGCGGGCGCGCGAATGTCCAGGGACTCGCGCGAGTTCGTCGACATGGCGACTGCGATGCGGCGCGGTACAGTGCGCAAAGGATTTGGAGACACGAATACCGTGCTGGTGGCAGTCGCCACTAATGCCGGGCTGAGCAAACATGAGGCGCAACGCCTGGCCACGATGGCGGCCAGCGGCATCCCGCGGGTGGTTTCGCCCGTGCACACGCGGTTCGATGGCGATGTGGTTTTCGCGCTATCGGTTGGGGACTTGCGGGCAGATGTGAACGCGCTCGGCGCAGCCGCTGCGGATGCCGTGGCGCACGCGATAGCGCGCGGCGTTATTCAGGCAGCTAGCGCGGACGGAGTGCCGGGGTTGCAGGACTGGAAGTAGCGCCGGACCCACTTCGCAGCAACTAAAGACGCATCGGCTCATCGGGCGGGGGCATCTGCGGGCTTCATTCCAGCGGCCTTCAAGGCGTCAAGAATTCCCACCACCCAGCTTTGCGCAGCTCCCCTCGCTGCTCGTGCCTCCGCGATCACGGTCAAGTTGTTGGCGGTGGTTTGCGATTCCCAAGGTTCCCGTTGAGCGGCCAAGGCGTTGCCCAGCAGCCGCGTCGCCGACTTTTCGTCGTTGTCTAGTACCGCCAATTCGACAAGAGTCGCGTAATCCCAGTAATCGGGTTTCGACCGCCGCAGTCTCTGGTTGACTGCGTAGCGAACCACCGGCAGCATCTCCGCTTTTCTCTCCTGCGACGCCTCGTCGCCGCGCACGTCCAGCAGTGTCACGGCATTGATTCCGGGATAGGCATCGCGCCAGTCCGCCTCGAAGCCCTGAACATACCAGCGAGTCGCCTCGTCCAGGTAACCCTGTTCCAGAAACCGATCTCCGGCCGTGCGAGCCTCCATCCAACGGTCTTTGTAAATGCGTCCGATCAAACCACAGGTTTCCGAGCTGGGGCCTTGCTCCTTCACAACGCGCTCCAGTATCTCGAGCGCTTCGTCGCGTCGCTTAAGACGGTTTAGTGCAAAGCCGTATTGCTCCCGGACTAGAACCGACCGCTGCAAAGCAATGGGAAGGCGTTGATATAAATCCGCCATCTTCTCCCACGCAGAAAGAGCACGATAACTCAGGAGGAGATCGACCAGTACGCCGGACTCAACTGCATCGAAGCTTCCCAGGGAATTCTCGATCTGCGCGACGGCAGCCACATCGCGTTGCTCACGCGCGGTGGCCAGGCTCTTCTTGATCCCTGTCGAGTAGCGGGCCTGGTCACGGAACGTGTCAGTCTTAAGGCGGGCGATGTCGGGCGCGACGTAACCATTCAGAAGCTGAAAGATCGGACTGTCCACGGCTGGTTCGCAGTGCGCCATCTCCTTGAGTTCGGTGAGCCTGCGAGTAACGGTATTACACAGACCAGCGGCCTCGTCTGGCCCGAAGTGGTTGTTCCCGCCCAGTTCGTAAGTCGCGCAGCGGAGGAAATTCGTGTCGAAAGGAAGCTTCTGCCGAACGGCGTAAACAGACAGGGTCGTACAAGGCCGGACAGCATGCCGCACCCCAAGTTCATAGAAGACGTTGGGATTGGCTGTGGTGAGGTCGGCGACAGCGTAGTCGCACAGCAATAGCCTTTCGAACATGGCTTTGTGGATAATGCCCCCCGTCCGCTCTTCATCGGCCCGGATGGGCTCCATTCCTGCCGCTTCAATGCCGGGCCGGATTGCCAGCTCATAGATCGGGTTGAAATCGATGTCCGGGCCGCCTCCGGGGTCTTTCTTGACTCCGAACGGCATCAACACAAAACACAGTGGTTTTTCCACACCTACTCCTCGCCTAGGCTCTCCCCAGCACCTTGTCCACGTCCTATTCTAATCGCGAGTGTTCCAGGTGAAGCGGTGCGCCACTGATAATGATGCCCTGCTCTAGAATTAACCTGTGTCGCCGCCCCGCGAGGACCATTCCCGAGCCAACACGAAAAGCTCCGTTGCAGGAGAGATAGTAGCAAAACCAAGCGCGCCGGTTGAGATCCTGCGCGAACAGACTCTGGCGCAACTGCCGTGGCTGGTCCACGGATTCAGCACGCGGACCGGGGGTGTTTCGAACTGCTACGGCGGGAAGATGTTGAACCTCGGGTTTACCGAGCATGACAGCAGGGAGAAGGTAGCGAGCAACCGGGCGCTGTTTCTCGAAGGAGTGGGAGCACAGAGTAAAGACGGTCGCACTTGGCCGTTGGTGCAGATGAGGCAGCTTCACTCTTCACTGGTACATCGGGTGTGCGCCCCCTCGCGTAAACCACTCGCTGGGGATGGACTCATCACCGATACTCCTGGCTTGTTGCTCGCAGTTAAGACCGCCGACTGCGTTCCGGTGCTGGTGGTCGATTTGAAGCGTCGTGCGGTTGGGGCGTTTCACGCCGGCTGGCGCGGCACTGTGGCGCGCGTGGTTGAGAAGGGTGTCGGCGAGATGCGACGTCATTTTGGCAGCGTGCCAAGGGATCTACGCGCCGTCATCGGACCGTGCATCCGGCGGTGCTGTTATCAGGTTGGCGCCGAGGTAGCGGCGGAGTTCGAGTCGCAGTTTTCCTACGCCGATGAACTTCTCCAAGAAGTGTTTAACGCCAACGCGATTCACGTTCGGTATCCGCTGCTTTTCCTGAACCAACGAGCGCCAGGCCACGGTGAGCTTGGCCCGGAAATTCATTTGGACTTAGTTGAGGCGAACAAGCGCCAACTGGAAGACGCGGGAATTCGCGCGGAGCATATTAGCGTGATCGACGGCTGCACCGCGTGTGACACGAAGCGCTTCTTCTCCCACCGCGCTGAGTTCGGGTTGACTGGACGAATGATGGCGGTGATTGGAATCAGGCGGAAATGAATCGCCTAGGCCGCCGAGCCTGCCGCCGGGGACCAGTTTCAACCTTGTTCCGGCGCGCTCTCTGCCGCGGCACGGGAGGCTTCGACGTAGCTGTTGACCATGTCCTTCAACTCTTTGCTGGGCTTGAAGAACGGAATCTTTTTGGCAGGAACTTCCACGCGGTCACCGGTCTTGGGATTGCGTCCCACGCGGGACTTGCGCTGACGGGTGCGGAAACTGCCAAAGCCGCGGATCTCGATCTTGTCCCCTGAGCGTAGTGAGCGCACTATGCTCTCGAAGATGATTTCGACAATCGCTTCGCTGTCCTTCCGGGTCAGCTCCGCCAGTCCGGAAACCTCATCGATCAAGTCTGCCTTGGTCATCTTTCACACGCCCCTTCTCAGCAAACCAAACGGCTCTGTCACATCCACACAACCGGATACTCTCAAATTACGGCAAGGTTGGCAAGCCTAACTTTTCGTTGGAGTTCCAAGGATCACTGGTGTACCTGACGTTGCTTTCCCGCGCTGGGGAAGCCAACGCCGGGGGTTACCTCCACAGATAGTAGAATCCCACATTGGTTTCCATCAACTTGGCGCGGCTGGGAAGATACTCCGAGAGATCACCGAACAGCAGGTCGAGGAGGCTCTTGCGCTCCTTCTCAGGACGCACCAGAGTCGGCTCGCCCTTGATTCCCACAGACTTTGCCGTGTCCGCAATGGCCGCACGGAAATCGCCGATCTGGTCCACCAGCTTCAGCGGTACGGCCTGCTCTCCGGTCCACACCTTGCCGTCAGCCAAGGCACGGACCTCGTCATCCTTCATGTTGCGTCCGGTGGCCACGCTGTGGATGAACTGTACATGCATGTTGTCAATCAGGCCCTGCAGGTAGGCGCGCTCCGCCGGGGTCATCGGGCGAGTAGGCGACCCGGTATCCTTGAACTCGCCTGCTTTGATGGTGATGTCCTGCAGCTTGGCCCACTTGAAGAGCTCTTCGTAGTTGAGCCACTGAGCAATGACGCCGATCGAGCCCACGATGCTGGCTTCATCGGCAAAAATCTTGTTGGTCGCCGAGGAAACATAGTAGGCACCGCTGGCGCCAACAGTTTCAATAGAGGCGACGATGCGCTTCTTTTTCGTGTCGCGAATGCGCAGCACTTCGCGGTAGATCTCCTCTGACGCCGCAGCGCCGCCGCCGGGCGAGTTCACGTGCAGCACGATGGCTTTAACGGAGCCATCATCAGCGTACTTTCTGAGCTGTTCCACGACATCTTTGGGCGTAATGATTACCCCTTCCAAGTCCACGACCGCTATCTTGTCGCCAAAGCCGCTGAAGGTGCTCTTCTGCTGAGAGCGAACGGTGAAGTACACCAGCGCGAAAATGCCAACGAGGAAAAGGAAGAAGGCTCCGCCGCCCAGCAAAATCCAGAGAAATACCCGGGAGCGCG
>JBKQKT010000569.1:0-12328 GCA_052147365.1 Candidatus Korobacteraceae bacterium
GTTTTGCCAATTCATACTCAACACGGTCCGGAAACCGGACCCGGAAGCCACCGAACTGCCCTTGACCGATGAGAGTGAAGTGAGAACACAAAAATATGGGACGACACTTAGGACAAACCAAAACAGAACCGGGGAGAGGTAGTCGCCGAAACGTTGCGACTTCTTCTTTTGCAGTTCCGCGTCAACGTAGGCACACACCCACGCAGGCCGCCGAACTATCCGTAAGAGAGTTCGCGGTATGAGGAGAATCCACAGAGCGATCTCGTAGATGAATTCGTCTATCGACTCCAGTAACTTGCCAAGATCCATGGCAGCCTTAACTTAAGATCTGCGGCGGTGTCTTCGCCTCATCAGTTGGCGAAGATAATCATTGATTCTGGTCTGATATCCCTTGCCCGAAGCTTTGAGCCAGGCGATAACATCTGCATCAAGCCTGATGGTCACACTCTTCTTCTTCGGGCGATAGAACCTGCCGATCACAGCATCTGACGGTATCTCGCGGATCTTGGGAATATCAGAAAGATCGATCTCCTCCTCTGGCCGTTTCGCCAGTTGCTGCAACTCTCGCCGTTTCTCAGCCGACAACTTTGGCATCTGTACCTACGTTAGTGTACATACATACGCTGGGAAGTCAACTGGATGACTTGCGTGTCAGGAGCGTTGCAGCCTAGTGAATGAAGTGTCCCACGATGTTGTATGCCGCGAACGCGGAGATGTAGGCCACGACCGTCATGTAGCTGAACTGCAGTACGGGCCACTTCCATCCGTTGGTCTCACGACGCACTACGGCGAGCGTGGACATGCACTGCATGGCAAATGCGAAGAACACCAGCAGAGCGACGGCTGCGGCCGGCGTGAGTTCATGGCGCAGTGCAGCCTGCAAGTCAGTGGCGTGGGATTCCGGATCGACTCCGTTTAACGTGCCCAGCGTCGCGATGATCACCTCGCGCGCGGCCAGCGATGTAACCAGCCCGACGCCGATCTTCCAGTCGAATCCGAGAGGACGAATCACCGGCTCAATCGAGTGGCCGAGCTTGGCGACTACGCTGTTCTGCACCTCAGGCGGCTGGCCGTGATGCAGGGGGAAGTTGGTCGCCGCCCAGAGCAGCAGCGTGACCAGCATGATTACGGTGCCGGCGCGATACAGGAAGGCTTTGCCGCGATCCACCAAACGCAGGCCCAGCGACGAAACCGTTGGCCAGCGGTAGGGTGGCATTTCCAGAATGAATGGGGCGTCCTTACTTCTCAAGATGGTTGACTTCAGCAGCCGGGCTGTCAGCACGGCCATGAGGAATCCGAGAACGTAGAGTCCCATCATCGCCGCTGCGCGCGTACCCAGCAACGGCCCCAGCAGCGGGCTGTTCGGCAGGAAAGCTGCAATCACCATGGTGTACACCGGCAGTCGCGCCGAGCAGGTCATGAACGGCGCAATCAGGATGGTGGCCATACGATCGCGCTTGCTCTCGATGGTGCGCGTGGCCATGATCGCAGGCACCGCACAGGCATACGCCGACAGCAGCGGGATGAAGCTCTTGCCGTTCAGTCCCACCCGCGACATGGTGCGATCGGCGATCACCGCCGCGCGAGAGAGATAGCCGGAGTCCTCGAGAATTCCAATCACCAGAAACAGCAGTAGAATCTGCGGCAGAAAGACCAGCACGGACCCCACGCCCTTGAACACGCCGTTGATAATGAGCGAGCTGAAGATGCCCTGAGGCAAGTAGGCTCCCACCCACCCGCCAATGACGTCCAGAAAACGCTGTATCGCGTTCGAGGGCGCCTGGCCGACGGCAAAAATCGTCTGAAAAATGCCGACCACCACCGCCGCAAAGATTAGCGGGCCCCAGACCCGGTGCAGGAACACGGAATCGAGGCGCTGTGTCCAAACCGGAGTGGCAGGGCGGCGATACTTCGCATTCTCGCCCACGCGCACCGCCCATTCCCGATAGCCGCGCGTGCTACCCACGACCGGCAGCCCAAGCGGCTCGGGACTGGCGACGGCTGAGTCCAGGAAATTCTGCACCGCGACAATTCCTTCGCCTGTCGTCGCGCTCACGAGCGCAACCGGTGTGCCGAGTTGGCGCGCCAGCGAGAGCACATCCACGTGACCGCCCTGCTTGCGCAACTCGTCAGCCATGTTCAGCAGCACCAGCGTCGGCGTTCCCAAGGCGATGACCCGGGCAGCCAACACGAGGTGGCTGTGGAGATTGGTGGAATTCAAAACCAGGATGATAGCGTCAGGGGCCGATGTGCCCGGCATCTGCCCGGTCAGCACATCCACAGCAACTTTCTCGTCTTCGGACTTGGGTGTAAGGCTATAAACGCCGGGCAGGTCAATGAGCGCGATCTCGCGTCCTTCCGAATCGCGCACGTAACCTGTGTGATGTTCGACGGTAACGCCGGGGAAGTTGCCGACCTTCTGGCGCAGACGAGTGAGCCGGTTAAAGAGGGTCGTCTTGCCGGAATTGGGAGGACCAACGACAGCGACGGTGCGATACGCTGCGCTCAGCGCCTCGTCACTAGGTCCTGCTACCGCATGGCAGCTCACCGTCGAGGCGCTCATGCGCTAGTCTCCAAAGGCCGGCGCGCCCAGAAGCTCCACGTGAATGTGGCGTGATACGTCGCGGCGCATGGCAATTTCAGTCCCCTCGACGCGGTAAACCCGGGGGTCGCCTCCGGGGCCGCTGCGTGCGACCGTAACGGAGAGGCCGGGAATAATCCCGAGGTTCATGAGATGCTCCGCCACAGGCGGAGACAGTTCGAGATCGGAGACGATTGCGCTTTCGCCGACCCGCAGGTCAGCCAGCGCGCTGGCCTGGCGATGGTGCTCTTTCTTATGACGGCCGAATATGAAGTTGAAAATCATTTTCAATCCCATCTTCATTGTAACTCTTTCCCCGCCGCGGACAACGACTAAAGTCACAACCCTTTGTGACGTACGAACATCGGGGAAACCCCTATAGCGGTGCGTCCCAAAATGGGCCGCGCGTACGCTTTGCCACAGCTTTATGCGGCGAGCCGAGGGAGTTGCAAACGAAGGAAGCTTGTCAAAACGGTCGGAGAGAAAGACTCAAGGTTGTGGGGACAATTGACATTCAGGCGCGTTTGCGGGCTTCGGAACGGGCACCGGAGAGTTAGCCATCGGACCTGGCGGTTTGACCTTCGGAAGACCCAGATCGCCAAAATCGTCCGGCAAGATGGCATGAGCCAATGCAACCGTAGTCGTCCCATCCATATTGAAGCGGAGCAGAGCGCGGACACGAGAACACGTCACCACCCCCGGCCCTGGATTCGGCTGGAACACCCACTGCTGAATCGCCGAGATCGCAGCATTCACCAGCAAAGGATGTCCGGCCAGCACGCGATAGTTGGCAACCTCGCCGCTCGGCGAAACGCACAATCCTATGTCCACAGTACCGATTATTTGAGAGGCCAGTGCCAGCGAGGGATATGCGGGCAAAACACATTTTGTAACGCGCGTCCACATCTCGTCCGGCTGGATGTTCTGAATTCGCCTGCCATCGACCTGCGGCGGCAGGTCAGTGGAGGTTTGGGCAACACTCGGGACAGCGAGAAAAGCCGCGAGTGAGAGCAGGGCTGCAAAAATAGCTCTCATAGCGAGCGCATTTTGCCACAGATTCAAAAGAATTGGAAGCTCAGTTTGCAAGGTCGCGATTGGTTTTCACGATCTTTTAACCCGCCATCCTGTTCCAGCCGAGGCCGCTCGACCAGTCCACATTGCGATCTTCCCCGATAACCGCAGCTAATACCGTCCATAAATAGTTTGAATTTCTCATTCGCCGCAAAACCAGATATTCAACTTATTACAGCTAATCGCAACGGAACTGGCGCGACTGATTCCGTTGTCATAACTTTTCATCTCGCCGAATGTTTTGCCGGCCGGAAATCTCTTGCTGCGTCCGAAGAAACTTGTTCAGGCTTTTGCTGTTCGTTCGACATCGCTCTCATTAGGAGTAGTTCATGCGGTTGGTTCGAAGGTTCTCGCCACTCCTTTTTCTGCTTCTGCTAACCGGCACATTGGCTGCACAGGCGCCGCAGGCCGCGCCTGATACAGCGGCGCAAATCGCCCAGTTGCAACAGCAGGTCGCCGATGCCAAAGGCTCCGCCGACAACGCCTGGATGCTGACCAGCTCAGCGCTGGTGCTGATGATGACTGGCCCCGGCTTGGCGCTCTTCTACGGCGGCCTGGTGCGCAAGAAGAACGTGCTGGCTACCATGATGCAAAGCTTCGCCATGATGGCGCTCATCACGGTGTTGTGGGCCATCGTGGTGTACAGCCTTTGTTTCGGGTCAGGAACCAGCTTCATCGGCGGGATTAGTCACGCTTTTCTGCATGGCGTTGGGGCGCAACCCGATCCGGATTACGCCGCCACCATCCCGCTGCAAACCTTCATGATCTATCAGTTGATGTTCGCGATCATCACGCCCGCGCTCATCAGCGGGGCCTTTGCTGAGCGAATGAAGTTCAGCGCCATGCTGCTGTTCATGGGACTGTGGTCGCTGTTCGTCTACGCGCCGATGGCGCACATGGTGTGGGGCAAGGGCGGACTGCTGAATGCCAGCCTCGGCGGGCGCTTCCCGACTCTCGATTTCGCTGGCGGCACGGTGGTGCACATCACGTCGGGCGTCTCGGCACTGATCTGCGCGACTTATCTGGGGCGGCGCATCGGCTATCCCAAGGAGCCCATGATGCCGCACAGTGTTGTTCTCAGCTTTATTGGGGCCTGTCTGCTGTGGGTGGGCTGGTTCGGCTTCAACGCCGGAAGCGCTTTGAGCGCAGGTTCGCTGGCGACCAGCGCCTTCGTTGCCACGCACTTCGCGGCCGCCACGGCGGCCATCGGCTGGGCGGTCGCGGAGTGGATTCGCAACGGCAAGCCAAGTGCGCTGGGCGCTATCTCCGGCTGCGTGGCTGGGCTGGTTGCCATCACGCCAGCTTCAGGATTTGTCGGTCCAATGCCGGCGCTGCTGATCGGACTGGTTGCCGGAGTAGGCTGCTATCTGATGGTGGCGAAAGTGAAAGCTGTACTCGGGTACGACGACTCGCTCGACGCCTTCGGTGTTCACGGCGTGGGCGGCACCATCGGCGCGCTGCTGACCGGCGTCTTCGCGACCAGCCTCGTCAACCCGATATTCAAGGATGCGAAGGGAAATGTGTTGCCGTCAGGAATGATCGACGGAAATTTCCACCAGATTCTGAACCAGGCGGTTGGTGTGGCGATCGCTATCGTGCTGGCCGCGGCTGGCACCTACATCATCCTCAAGATTGTTGACTTCACCATTGGGGTTCGCGTGCCGGCTGAGCAAGAGGTGCAGGGGCTCGACATCACGCAGCATGGCGAAGAGGGCTATTACTGGGAGGCTTCGCTGCCATGAGCACGTGTGTCATGCGAAGCGCAAGTTCGGTCACGTATCGGTTTGGATCACCGGACTTGCCCGCGTTTCCATCGGAGGCGCGCGACTGCACAGGTCGAGTCCCGCTTGCGGGACGGAAGATCTTAGCCCAGTGCTTTAGCGCTGGGTTGGCTGTTGTTTGCGACGAGAGTGCCGTAGGCACGGCAGAGGAAGACCAGGTTACAGGAATCTTGTGTCGTCCCTACGGGACTCAGGCCTCTTCTGTAGCTCACCCAGCGCTAAAGCGCTGGGCTAAGATCCTTCGCGCCTATGGCGCTCGCTCACTGCGCTGTGCGCGCCCGATTTGCAAGGAGCGGCTAGCGCCTAAGAATTGTGCCTAACTTCATCGATCGGAGAAATCTCTACGAACTACTCTAAGGCTCGTTTATGACCAAGCTGGAGACTGTAATTCAACCTTCGAAGTTTGAAGCCGTCAAAGATGCCCTGCTCGAAATCGGGGTAGAAGGCATGACGGTGACCGAGGTCCGCGGACATGGGCGGCAAAAGGGCCACACCGAGTTCTATCGTGGGCGCGAGTATACGGTGGACGTCTTGCCCAAGGTGAAGATCGAGACCG
Organism: Candidatus Korobacteraceae bacterium; assembly: GCA_052147365.1. Classification (GTDB taxonomy): domain Bacteria; phylum Acidobacteriota; class Terriglobia; order Terriglobales; family Acidobacteriaceae; genus Bog-257. The sequence goes on from JBKQKT010000569.1 coordinate 5,990, forward strand.
TGCTTCCCGATCGCCTGGTAGACCCGGCAATACAGGCCATCACCAATGCCGCCCGCACGGGAAAGATCGGCGACGGCAAGATTTTCCTGTCGCGCGTCGACGACGCCATCCGCATTCGCAACGACGAGCGCGGCGAAACCGCATTGTGAGCACGGCGAAGATCGGCGTATTGGGTAGTGCGGCGCTTCAGCGCCGCGTCAATGCGCCCAAATGAAACGGCCTTTAGGCCCTGAGGTACATACGCCAGATGTACGAGAACTGCGGAATCAACCACTTCTGCAAAGTACCTCCGGGGCTAAAGCCCATCCTTATGGGTACGGTCTTACGCGGGCCTGAAGGCCCGCACTACCCACCTCGGCAATAAACTATGTCCAGCCCGACGGCCGACTCAACACTGCGATCTTATTACCGGCAGGAGTTCGAGCGCCTGCGGGCGGAGTTCGAAGCCAACGGTTCGGGCGCGGCCACGGTGCGCGACCGCACGGTGGTTGTTGACAACCTTGCAGGGCAGCTTTGGAACCACTATGTCTCCGCCAGTTCTGGCTTTGTGCTGGTCGCGCTCGGCGGCTTCGGCCGACGGGCGCTCTTTCCATATTCCGACGTTGACCTTCTCTTCCTGGCCGAGGACGAAGCGCAGTGCGGCCGAATGAAGGAACCGGTCCGCAGCATCTGTCAGGAGATGTGGGACATCGGCCTGCGCGTCAGTCCCACGACCCGCACGCTCGATGACTGCGCGCGCTTTGACCAGGACAACGTCGAGTTCACCATCTCGCTGCTCGATTGCCGCTTTCTGATTGGCGAGGCCACACTGTTCGAGCGGCTCCACGGCAAGATCCTGCCGCAACTCGTGGCACGCGAATCCGACGTGCTGGTGCAGCGCCTGGCCGAGGTGACAAACACACGGCATCTGCGTTTCGGCGACACGATCTTCCATCTCGAGCCCAATCTGAAGGACGGTCCGGGAGGGCTTCGCGATACGCACGTCGCGCGATGGTTGGACGCAATGGCGACGCTGGATTCAGTGCGCAGGTGGGGGGATTCGCCTGGCCTGCACGAGCACGCCGATGGCAACGAACTGTCGGATGCTGTGGAGTTTCTTGCCGCCACCCGCTGCTATCTGCACTACCGCGGCAAGCGCGACGAAAACGTCGTCTCGTGGGAGGCGCAGGACGAAATGGCCGCACGCGGAATCGCCACTCGCGACGGGCCGCTGTCATCGGCCGAATGGATGCGGCTGTACTTCCGTCACGCGCGCGCCATCCACCGTAACACCACGCAACTGCTGGAGCAGATCCCACGCAACCGTTCGTCGCTGTATCGCTCCTTTCAGCGCTGGCGCTCGCGTGTTTCCAACGAAGATTTCTCAGTTGTGGATGGCCGCGTTTATCTTCAGCAGTCGGCTGGCGCGCGCGATCCACAGGAGGTGCTACGGCTGTTCACTTTCGTAGCACGGCACGGATTCGCGCTGAGCCTCGAGACCGAGCGCCGGTTGAAGAATGCTCATCGCGCTCTTGCCGACGCCATGCCGCAGGATGGGCGCCTGTGGGAACACCTTCGCGAGTTGCTTGTCCAGCCGCATGCGGCCGAGGCGCTGCGCGTGATGCATTCGCTCAACCTGCTGACGCGCGCTATTCCGGAGTTCGAAACCGTTGACTCGCTGGTGTTGCGCGATCTCTACCATCGCTACACCGTGGACGAGCACAGCTTCCTCGCCATAGAAGTGCTGCACCACCTGAAGAACAATGACGTCGAGTGGCTGCAGCCCTTCGGCGAGCTTCTCGCCGAACTGGAGCGGTCTGAGCTGCTCTTTCTTTCGCTGCTGCTGCATGACACGGGCAAGGGACTCGCGGGCGCTGACCATGTCCACAACAGCCTGCAACTGGCGGCCGCAGCCGTGGAGCGGATGGCCCTTCCTGAGGACGACGTTCAGACCGTGTGCTTCCTCATAGCAACTCATTTGGAGATGTCGTCCACCATGCGCCGCCGCGACATCTACGATCCGGAGACTGTACGCGAGCTGGCCGGCAAGGTGGGCACGACCGAGCGGCTGAAGATGCTGACACTGCTCACGTTGGCCGACATCAAGTCGGTGAATCCGGAGGCGCTCACGCCGTGGAAGGCCGAGAACCTGTGGCGCTTGTACGCCGGTACGGCTAACTATTTCGACCGCAGCGTGGACGAAGAGCGCTTCCATGCCGAAGCCTGCACCGAGCAGGTGGAGCGCGTTGCCACGCTGCTGCCAAAACGCCGCTCGCAACTCCTGAAGTTCCTCGACGGCCTGCCGCAGCGCTACCTGATGTCGCATTCGCCCGACCAGGTCATTCTGCACTTCGAGATGGCTAGTCATTTGCGCCAGGAGCCGGTGCAGCTCGGCGTAAGACGGGTCAGCGGGCAGCACGAACTGACGGTTGTGACAGCTGACCGCGCGGGGCTTTTCTCCATGCTGGCCGGCATCCTCTACGGTTGGGGCATGGACATTACCAAAGCCAGCGCGTTCTCCAATCGGGCGGGAGTGGTAGTTGACAGTTTCTACTTCAAAGATCGCTTCCACACGCTCGAACTCAATCCGCCGGAGCGTGAGCGGTTCAAAAAGTCGGTCATCGCCATCCTGATGAGCGAAGCACCGCTTCGGCCCCTACTGGAATCGCGCCTTAAGGCTGACACCAAGCCGATAAAACTGAAGGTCGAAACCCGGTTGCGTTACGACGACGAATCATCGCCCGGAAGCACCCTGCTGGAGGTGATCACGCAGGACCGTCCGGGACTGCTGTACACCATCAGCTCGACCCTGGCGGCCGAGAATTGCAATATCGAGGTCGCCCTGATTGACACCGAGGGCGCCATGGCGCACGACGTCTTCTACCTAACACGCGAGAGCGAGAAGCTCGCCCGCGAACAGCAGCGGGCGATCGAGTGGGCGCTAACAACGGAGCTGAGCGATTCGTTGCCGTCGAACTGGTGAGGAGCCGCTTTTCGCTTTTCGCTATCAGTTATCAGCGGTCACCAAACCCATCGCCTTGTCCTCCCGACCGAGGGCTTCAGTCCGAGTGGAGGGATCTGCGGTTGGCTCGTTTCATCTCTATAATTCTGCCCTTACCACCGCCAGCGCGGCAATCGCGGCGGTCTCGGCGCGGAGGATGGTGTCGCCCAGAGAAGCGGCGATCCAGTGCGATTGGTCGAAGAGCTGCAGTTCGTCCGCGCTCCATCCGCCTTCGGGGCCGACGGCGAGCGCGAGTGATTTCACATCTTCATGTGCGCGCAGAATTTCGCTCAGGGTGGCCTGGCGTTCGGTTTCGGAGAGAACGACTTTCAGGTCACGACGGGGGTCGGTTCCCTGCTCCAACGCGGATCGGTTCCCGAGCGAATGTTCCCGGGTAGAGCGGGCCTTCAGGCCCGCGCCCACGAGCGTTATAGGATCGTGGGGCTTTAGCCTCCCGGTTTTCAGGTCGGCAGAATGTCGCCAGGCTAAAGCCTGGCTCTCATCAATAGTTGGGCCGGGGACGCGGCGCTGCAGCGCCGCTCAACCCGAGCCCCCCGGCTTGTCTTCCAATCCCAGCGCTTCCTTCAGCTTCAGCGGCTCGCGGATTTCGGGAGGCGATGTCCGGCGCGACTGTTCGGCGGCTTCGCGCACGATGCGCCGCCAGCGCTCCACGCGCTTGGGGGCAGCCACCGCCAGATGTTTTTCCGTACGGCGCGTGGCAATAGGAACTATCGTGGTCACGTTCAGCTCGGTACACTTTTCGATGGCCCACTCCATGCGATCGAACTTGAAGATGGCCAGCAGCAACGTGATGGGTACTACCGCCGATGCCGCAACGTCTTCGCCTAGGGTGAACTCGACTCGGTCGTCAGTCACGCTCACGACTGTCGCTCGTCGCACGCGATCGCCGCACACAACCTCGAACTCCTGCCCAATGCGCGCGCGCAACGTGCGCGACAGATGCGCGGCGTGCGCGCCGGTCAGGGCAGCACGGTGGTCGGAGAATTCATCGGCAATCCAGCGGCGCCGGGTCATCGGGTAAAGAGTAGCAGGGCAACAGCAATGGCCATGGAAGCATAGACTCCGCCGAACACGCGGTTCTGGCGGGTGAGAGCGTCTTCGCTGAACTGGCGGCTGTTCAGCAGAAACTCCAGCGCCGAGATGGCGCCCACCAGCACCGCCATCACTAACCAGCGCTCCCGGCGTACTTCCGTGCGCAGCAGGAACGGGATGGCGAACAGCGACAGCCCCAGATATATGAGTCCGCCAATGCGGGCGCGCTTGCGGCGCTTAGGATTTTCGTAGCGCACGAGCAGGATGCGCGCCAACTCGCGCGGTCTAGCCAGCCGCGCGGCCGCTGGCAACGCAGTCACGATCAGAAGAAAGATTGCGTAGATGCGGAGGGCGTTGTCCAAGGGAGGCCGCTTCGCTATTCGCGAGTCGCTCAGCTACTGAAAGATCTCTCTCACCTTGTTCAGCAGCGAGCGGCTGACGGGCTTGTTCTCGACTGACGTCGTGGCGCGCAGCTCCTCCAGCAGTTCGCGCTGCCGTTGTGTGAGTTTCGCCGGGGTCTGCACTTTCACTTCGATATGGAGATCGCCGCGGCCACGCCCGTTGAGCACCGGCACGCCTTTGCCCTTGGCCTTAAAGGTGGTCCCGGTCTGGGTGCCTTCGGGGACCTTCAACGTGTATTCACCGTCGAGGGTCGGCACGGGGATCACGGTGCCGAGCGCGGCCTGCGGGAACGAGATGGGCACTACGCAGTACAGGTCCTTGCCGTCGCGCTCGAAGAATGGATGCTCCTTTGGGTGCAGCACGACGTAGAGATCGCCGGACGGCCCGCCGTAAAGCCCGGCCTCTCCCTCGCCGGAGTAGAGAATGCGCGCTCCTTCCTCAACGCCCGCAGGCACCTTGACATTCACCGTGCGCTCGCGCGCGACGCGACCCTGGCCTCTGCACTGGTTGCAGGGATCGACGATGAGCTTGCCTGAGCCCTGGCAGGTGCTGCACGTTCGCGAGATGGCGAAGAAGCCCTGCTGATAACGCATCTGTCCGCGGCCGCCGCAGGTAGTGCAGTTGATGGGCGACTTGCCGGGCGCGACGCCGCTTCCCTGGCACTGCTCGCACTCTTCCATGCGCCGGACCTGCACCTGCTTGCTGACGCCGAAGATGGCTTCCTCAAACTCGAGGGCGAGATCTTCGCGCAGGTCGGCACCGCGCTGCGCGCGTGAGCGGCGTCCGCCTCGCTGCTGGCCGAACAGGTCGCCGAACCCGAACAGGTCGCCGAAGATGTCCTGGAAATCTATCGTCTCGAATCCGCTGAAGCCTCCCGGGCCGCTGGCCACGCCGGCGTGACCAAAGCGGTCATAGCGTGCGCGCTTCTCCGAGTCAGCCAGGATGGCGTAGGCCTCGCTGCATTCCTTGAAGCGCTCTTCCGCGCCGGGATTGTCGGGGTTGCGGTCAGGGTGGTACTGGAGTGCAAGCTTGCGATAGGCGCTCTTGATCTCCTGATCGGATGAAGTGCGGGTGACGCCCAGCACCTCGTAGTAATCGCGTTTTACGTTAGTGGCCAGTGTTCGATACCTTGTAGTTGGTAATTGGTATTTGGTAGTTGGCGGCTGGAAACCCTTGCCAGAACCAATTGCCAAATACCAATTACGGCTTTATTTTGGATTGCGCGCTACCCGCACCATCGCCGGACGCAGCAGCCTGTCCTTCAGCCTGTAGCCGCGCTGTAACTCATCGATCACGTGATTGTCCTCTGCCTCTTCCGTGTCAACCATTTGAATAGCCTGATGGACGTTCGGATCGAACGGCGCGCCTTCGGCAGGGACCGGTTCTACGCCGAGCTTGGCCAGCACGTCATGAAACTGCTTGTCGATGAGTTCGATACCGGCGTGAAAATCCTGCAGCGAGGCAGCGTTGGTCTTCAGCGCATTGTCGAGGCTATCGAGAATCGGCAGCAACGTTTTGAGCGCATCCGCGAGAGCGTAATCCCGGTACTCCTGCTGGGCCTTGGCGTTGCGCTTGCGAAAGTTCTCGAACTCGGCTTGAACGCGCGCCGCGCGGTCAAGATAAGCCGCGCGTTCCGCTTTGAGGCGTTCCAATTCAGACTGCGGTTCTTGCGGCGCGGCAGTGACTCCCTGCGCGGCTGGCTCCTCGTCGTTATCCGCCGGTGGAAGTTCGTGGTCCAACTCCAACTCACTGGAGCTTCCGTTACCCTTCTTTGATTGCATATATTTTTCCTACGTCGATTCGTTCCAGAGTTGATCGAACAGGCGCGCGATGTACGACACCGCGGTGATAGTGTGCTCGTAATCCATGCGGGTTGGGCCGATTACGGCCAGTGATCCCATCAC
>JBKQKT010000570.1:0-3520 GCA_052147365.1 Candidatus Korobacteraceae bacterium
GCAAAGGCGGAAGCGGTGAAAGCTAAAGCTGCGGTAATAACCAGTAAGAATCGTGACATGTATGTTCTTTCCTTGAATGTTGTAAGAACCCTGGGAACAGCAGATGTTTGGCTTAACCGCAGTATAGCAAGGCAGGTGCCGGGTGATTGCTGGTGTCCGGTTGCGAGCGCCTTGTATCAGGGCACGACTTCAGTCGTGCCGATAAGTCCCTTACTTTTGTCATCCCGAACCGACTTTAGTCGGTGAGGGATCTGCTTTCCCCAGCTTTTCAGCAAAATTGCCGGCAAGCCTCGGAACTTTCTTTGATGCCCGCCCGAGTTGCGCTATCATCCGGCGCAGACATGGCCGCCTCGTCCAGTCCCGTTCCGCCGCGAGTCTTCATCAGCTACACGCACGACACCCCGGAGCACGAAGGTCACATGTGGGACCTGAGTGAGCAACTGCGGAGCGACGGCGTCGAATGTCATATCGACCAGGAGGAGCAATCTCCCGCAGGTGGCTGGCCCTCCTGGTGCAGCGATCAGATTAAGAAGGCCGATTCCGTCCTGATCGTGTGCACGGAAACTTACGGGCAGCGGTACGAAGGGAAAGGAACGGAGGGCAAAGGACGCGGAGGCAACTGGGAAGGACTGCTGATTCGCCAGTCCATCTACAACGTACGCGGACAGAACAGCAAGTTCATTCCTGTCATCGTTGCTGCTTCGGATGCGGCATACATTCCCACGGAGCTCCAAGGCCCGACGCACTACGATCTCAGCACGGACGACGGTTACGACGATTTGTTACGGCTGATTACAGGTCAGCCGAAGCGGCGGCCCTCTGAGGTGGCGCGGGAAGTGCGCCGAATGACGCCGCTGGAGCAAAAGACGTTGCGCAAGCAAGCTACAACTCCTCCGAAACAACTGTTCACCGTCCCGTTCCGGCCGAATCCATTCTTCACCGGGCGCGAGGACGCGCTCGACGGGCTGAAGAAAACACTGGACAGCAGCGGCATCGCGGCGCTGACCGGAATGGGCGGCGTGGGTAAGACGCAGACCGCGGCGCACTACGCTCATCGGCATCGCAACGACTACCCGTTTGTGCTCTGGGTGAGGGCCGAGAGCGCGGAGACGCTTTTTGCTGACCTGACACAGTTGGCCGCGCGCCTGGAGTTGCCCGAGCGCGAGGCCAAAGACCAGAGCATCGTGGTCGCGGCGGTCGAGCGCTGGCTGGACGAGCACGAGGGCTGGCTGCTGGTGCTGGATAACGTGGAGGAATACGACCTGGTTCGCGATCTGGCCCGGAAGGCCAACGAAAACGGGCGTCACGTGATCATCACCACGCAGAGACAGGCGCTGGGACAGATTGGGCGGCAGAAATTGCCGTCCATGGAGCAGGAGCAGGGCGCGCTGCTGTTGTTGCACCGGGCGGGGCGGCTGCCGGCCGACAAAGCTTGGTCGGCCGCTGACCCGAAAGAGGCGGCGCTAGCGCGGCAGATCTCCGAGGAAGTCGGTGGGTTGCCGCTGGCGCTGGACCAAGCGGGGGCGTATATCGAGGAGAGCGAGTGGCCCCTGGAAGATTATCTGCAAGCGCTGCGCCAAGAATTGAAGGAACTGACACAACAGCGCGAGGCCGTGGATTCTGACGTCTCCAAGGCGGAGGAACTCCTAGTCGGGAGGCGTGGCGGCTTGGATGCGGACCACCAGCCCGTCCTCAAGACGTTTTCGCTCTCCTTCGACAAGCTGGCGGGGCAGCACCCGGCGGCAGCCGAGCTGCTGAAAGCGGCGGCGTTTCTTCCCCCGGATGCCATTCCGGAGGAAATCTTCACCGAGGGAGCGGCCGAGTTCGGCCCGGTCTTGGGAGCTGCAGCCGGCGCTCCGCGGCCCTGGAACGATGCCATCGCCGCTGCGCGGAAGTTATCGCTGCTGGAGCGCTACCCGGAGAAGAAGATGCTGGCGGTGCATCGCATGGTGCAGGCGGTGGCGCGGTCGCGAATGAGCGCCGAGCACCGGAAGCAGTGGGCGGAGCAGATGGTGCGGGCGGTGAATGCAGCGTTTCCGAATCCTGAGTTTGCCGTCTGGGACAAATGCGAGCGGCTGACCCCCAGCGCGCAGGTTTGCGCTGGACTAGTCGACGAGTATCACCTATCGATCACTGAAGCGGCGGTGCTTTTGAACCAGGCTGGGTATTACCTGGACGACCGCGCTCGCTATGCGGAGGCCGAGCCGCTCTACCGAAAGGCGCTGACGATCGCTGAGAAGTCTCACGGCGCCGAGCATCCCAACGTCGCCAGCCCACTCAACAACCTCGCCACGTTGCTGCAGGAGACGAACCGGTCGGCCGAGGCCGAGCCGCTGCTGCGGCGGGTGATAAAAATCTTCGAGGCGGGGTACGGACTAGGTCACCCCAATGTCGCTACCAGCCTCAACAACCTGGCCGAGGTGCTGCGGGCCACGAACCGGCTGGGCGAAGCCGAGCCGCTACATCGGCGGGCGCTGGCGATTTGGGAGAAGGAATTGGGGTCAATGCACCCTCAGGTGGCCACCGGCCTCAGCAACCTGGCCGTTCTGCTGCAGGACACGAGTCGACCCGGAGAGGCCGAGCCCCTGATGCGGCGGGCGCTTGAAATTGACGAGCACGCTCACGGTCACGATCACCCCGACGTCGCCATTCGCCTGACCGTCTTGGCCCGGTTGTTGTTTGCCACGAATCGGCTGGCCGAGGCCGAGCCGCGGATGCGGCGAGTCGTAGAAATATTTGAAAAGGCATACGGACCAGATCATCCGAACGTGGCGATTAGCCTCAACAACCTGGCTCAGTTGCTGCGGGGCACGAACCGGCTGGGCGAGGCCGAGCCGCTGATGCGGCGGGCGTTGCAAATTTCAGAGAGGTCGTTGGGGCCGGAGCATCCGTCGGTCGCCATTCGCCTCAACAACCTGGCCCTGTTGCTGCTGGAAACGAACCGGCTCGCCGAGGCCGAACCGTTGATGCGTCGGGCGCTGGAGGCCTTCCAGAATTCGCTGGGACCGGAGCGTCCCGATACCATCATGGTTCGCAAGAACCTGGCCGGACTCCTGCGGCAGATGGGGAAGAACGCGGAGGCGGACAAGCTGTAGAACGCTTTCTATAGATCGTAGCAAGTTAGCTTTGTGTCAGGGCACGGCTTCACAGGCTGCTGAAAAACTCGATTGCAGGCGCTGCTTGGGTAGAGCGGGCCTTCAGGCCCGCGTCTAAGCCCTTTATTATTGTCATCACGAGCCGACTTTAGTCGGCGAGGGATCTGCTTTTCGACTTTTTCAGCAGCCTGTGAAGTCGTGCCCTGATACAAAACGTCCGCTCAACGAGTTTTTCAGCAAACCGTAAACTCGTGCCCTGAAACAAATCGCGCTCAGTTACGAACTGCCATTCACGCCCCTACATCTGGGACTACAATGATCTGCTACCAGACTTTCTGAGTTACTGTGTCCTACTTAAATCTCCGCATCAGGAGCCAGCCATGAGTTCATTCGAAGAGAGAGTGCGAGAAGTAAGTGAGTGGTTT
>JBKQKT010000571.1:0-5700 GCA_052147365.1 Candidatus Korobacteraceae bacterium
TCTTTCCCTCGCGAGCGATTCCGCTCTCGGCGATTTTGCTGATCGCTCTCGCTACGCACGGCCCTCTGCTGCTGATGCAGTTGCCTGCTGGTTCCTATGACGCGAACACGCACATTTTTTTCGCAGCACATTATGCGCATCATTGGTTCACCCCTTGGAATGTGAAGTGGTTCGGAGGGTTTTCGCAAACCACCTATCCACCGCTCACGCACCAATGGATCGCACTGTTCTCGCACGTGATGGGTCTGGGGATGGCTTACATGTTTGTGCAGTTCTTAGCCATCTTGCTCCTTCCTATTGGGATGTATCGCTACGCCGCGCTATGGGTGGACGAAGTCTCCGCAAGCTACGCCGCGCTCGGCTCGGTATTCCTGGGTTCCCTGGCGATGCTGGTATATCAGTCAGGACAGTTGCCTACCACGGCGGCGGCTGCGCTTACGCTTAACGCGTTGCCCTTTTTTTACGTATGGCTGCTGCGAGGGCGACTGACCGCTCTGCTCAAAGGAGTGGCGATTGGCTGGGCCGCGGCCGCAGCGCACCACGTTACGCTGATGTTCGGCGCAATTTTCTTTGCTATCCCAGTTTTCGTTCTTGCTCTTATGGATCGCGATCAAGAAGAGGTGTCCGAGAAGGAGCGGGCGTCCGCCGCCGGAGTCATTGCGAGAGCAGTAGTCTTCGGTCTGATCTCCATCGCAGGTATCGTAGTTGTACTGTGGCCCTACTGGATCGCCTTGCTGAAGAACCCCATTACTCAGATGCCGATACCGCACGGCTCCCGCGATAACTATCTTCTCAAACCCTTCAGCGGAATCAATTTCTGGGTGGTTCCAATGGGCGCGATGATCCTGGCCATTCCTTTTATCGTGTCGCGCGGAGTCGCAGAGCGCCGGCTGCGGCCGTTGCTTGTTGGCTGGTACCTGACTGCTCTTCTTGGGCTGGGAGGCACGACACCGATGGGCAGGATTTTGCTAGGCCGAGCCTATCAAGTTCTCACCTTCGAGCGCTTCACGTTTTGGGCGACCATCATGGCGATGCCCTTCGTTGGGCTGTTGGCGTTTGAGCTGATCCAACGTTTCCGCATGAAGGCTGTCATCGGCCTGGCAATCGCCGCCGTGCTTACGATGTCGTCAGCTGTCGCTTGGATCACGATCCACCCCATTGCCACCTCGCCGTTCAACGTGGACCAGGTGGTTGCCTTTCTCAATCGCGACGACCACGCCAAATTTCGGTATATCACCCTGGGGTTTGGCAGCAACTTTGCCAAGGTCTCAACCTATGCCAAGGCCAGTAGCGTTGACGGTGACTACAACTCAGCCCGTTTGCTGCCGGAAATGACCGCATATGGTTCCGGCCAGCTCTATAACTCCAAGTACTACGGGCTTGCCGGGATGGATTCCTTGCGCGCGGTGCTGCAGCACGCCAATCAATATGGCCTGAAGTATGTGTTCGTCCGCGACCGCTACTACGAACCGCTGCTAGCCTTCGCGGGATGGCGGAAGGCTGAAACTTACGACAACGGCAACGTGACGCTTTGGACCAAGGAAGATGTGCCTCCCGCCAGGCAACTTGAATTTGTCGGCCTCATGCCTACGAGCCTCGAAGGGCTGTTGTGGGGAATCCTTCCGATGGCCAGCAGTCTGCTGGCTCTGTTTCTGGTACTGCTCGCGCCGGAACGCCGTCGGGTTGCGAAGCCCATCGAATTTCCCGTCAAGGTGAGTCGACCGGCCATGATTGTGCAGGAGGCCAAGTAATGAAACGCGCTTTGCCCATCGCGCTCCTTGTGCTGACTTTGGTTTTGATCGCCATGGCAACGATTCAGCCTAGGGAGGACAACTCAGCCAAGTCACCCGACGGAGCGGTGCGTGCGCTCTTCCAACACATACAAGCCCGCGACTACAAAGGTGCGTATTCCTATGTAGCCAACCCTGGTGACGCAGACGAGCAGGCCTTCGTCAGCGATCTGACGGGACGGGATGGAAGCCTGCGCACCTATGCTGCCTTGGAACGGATCGACACCAAGGTCCTGCACGCGAACGACAACCAGGCTCTGGTCCGTGCAACGCTGGAGTATGCGACTGCGGTCGGTTCCGTATATGACACGCGCGATTTGCAGGTGGTGAAGAAGGAGGGGCGCTGGAAGGTGGACTGGCCCGTGCTGAAAGAAGCCAAAGTTCCACCCCAGGTGATTAAAGAAAACTACCTGCGTTGGGACGTCATAACGCGCGGTTCAGACGATGATTGGGGCGCGCAGAATGTGGAGGCGCCGCGAGTGCGCATCATTTCCATGAACGCCATCTCCCGCGCGAACAACACGGTTATCGTCGGCGAGATCGAGAATGAAGATACCGTTCCCGGCTTTGTATCTGTGGGCGCCACGCTGGTTGGGAAGGACGGTAAGGTGCTGGGAGAAGAAACCAGCTTTGACAAGATATCGCACACTCTCTTGCCTAAGGAAATTTCGCCGTTCCGCATAGACTTTCCCAACGTTCCGCTTTCGACAGTGAAAAGCGTGCGCATGCAGCCGAACTCGATGCTAGTCCCCGCTTCCGCGGACCCGGTAATCGGTGCTCTGCATCAACAATTGGCCACCGATTCCCGTGGGCGGCGCATACTGCAAGGCGACCTGATCAATGAGAGCGGGAATGTGGTGAACATTCCCCACGTGCTCGCCACCTACTACGACAACGCCGGCAAAGTGATTTGGGTTTCAGACGGCTACGTGGAGCAGGCTCTGCTCCCGCAGACGCCAGTTCCGTTCGCCGTGGATCTGCCGACTGATCTGGCATCCAAGGTCCAAAATTATCGCGTTACCGTGAATCAGTACATGTTGAACCCGCAGGAATAAGATGATTCAGGTCTTCAGGAGCGCGTCCTTGGAAGCAGTCAGGAAACTGCCTGACCTGCTCGCAATGTTGCTTGCTATATGCTGGCTTTCCATCGGCGCTTATGCTGCCCAGCTCAACGTGCCGGCAACCCTTCCGGCAGGATCAGGACTGAGCATTCCTACCTCGGGAAGGGGCCATGCGACTCTTTACCTGGTAGGACCCGGCACAGCGATTAAAAGGCAGGTGCAGCTGGGGCAGAACGTTGAGATCAGCCCCGACGATCTAAAGAATGCGGGACGCTACGTCATTTCCCTGGACGGCGGCAGCGCGACGTTTTTCGTGACTGCGGCAGCCGTTAGCTCGATTACTTTTCTGGCGAGGCCATCACGAGTTCCCGCTGAGACTCCAAATGTCATCTCCGGCACCGTGTTCGTCTTCGACAAATATCACAACCTTGTTTTGCAACCTGCCCGTGTGAAGTTCGACCTGAGCTTGAATGGTGCGGGCGTTACCCGTACCGAGACAACGAAGAACGGCGTCGCCTTTGTCAAGCTGGATTCTTCGAAGAAGGAAGGTCCGGCGCAGTTCATCGCTTCCAGCGGCAATGCTTCCGTGCGCCGGGTTGTGCAAGAGGTGGCGTCCGATCCCTGCAGTATCCGCATGAGGGCGCAGCCCGATAAGAATGGCATTCTAGTGCAAACGGATCCCATTCATGACTGCGCCGGCAATCCGGTTCCCGATGGGACGATTGTTACATTTACGTTGACGGATGCGAAGGGCAAAAGCACGGTCGATGCCCGGATCAAGCGCGGAGTGGCTGAGGCGCAACTTCCATCTTCCGACGGTGCCACTATCTCGGTGGCCTCGGGGGTGGTGGTAGGAAACGAAATCCAGTGGAGAGAGCGATGAAACCTCTGCGATTGATTCTTACTGCGGCCTTCCTTGTCTGGGCTGCTCACATGCTCGCGGGAAAGAATGTCGATTCTGTTCTTGCTGCCGCCAGTCCTGCGGTTGCGCTTAATGTCGAGAATGCCACTCCTCGTAAAGTAGAGGACACTACCAGAATGGCCATGGCTCGTGATTATTCGGCAGCGTGGGCAACCATGGCCGAAGCGCTTGAACAGAATCGACCCGAGCTGTTGGGTGCCAACTTCATTGGTGATGCCAAAGCGACGTTGACAGACACGATCGACGCGCAACGCAGATCAAACCTTCATCAACACTTCATAGATAAAGGCCATCACGTAGACGTTGTGTTCTATTCTCCCGAAGGCTCAGCAATAGAGCTGCACGATACAGCCCACCTGGAGCTTCAGCTCCTTGACGCTAATAAGCTGGTTCATTCCGAGGATACGACTGTTCACTATGTTGTATTGCTCACCGCGGCAGAGAACTCATGGAATGTGCGCTTGTTGCAAGCCGTTCCAGGTTTTTGATGTCCTAGGATAGTCCCTGTGAGCTCTGCTCACCAGATTCCTTTGTCGCTTCCAGTGATTCGGAACGCTAACGCCGCGGCCGAGGCGAAGCAAGGCAGCAGCGAGAGCCTGAAGGTGGCTGGGACATCACCACGCAAGGCTGTATATGTGACCTGCCGGATATAAAGGTCGGCGCTATTAGGTACGATTGGAACACGCAAGAACTTCCCACCGGCCTGAACTACCTCAGCTCCGAAGCGCCCTGCAGTTAGGACCTGTCGTGGCAGATCGGGGCTCTCGCCGCGATATCTAAGAGCGTAGTCGCAAACGATCTTCAAGTATGTCGCGACTCCAGGCCAAATTCCGCCAAGGTCAGAGGATTTCTTAAGCTCTACAAAATCCAGTTGTCCGGATTCGAGGAGGTTCAAGGTGTTTACGATGTCGCACACTCGAAAGTAAAAATGCCGGTACATTCTTTGCAATGTGGCGACGATGATCCGTTCTTCCGGCGAGGGAACCAGGAATGTCAGCCCGTTGACAGTCTTGGGTATCCGGCGCGTGACGAGCCGTTTTGCGATGGCGGAGTGCTCCCCGGTTTGTCCCAGACGCTGGACATGTATCTCTACCGGTTCAGGCAAGCCGGGAATGATAAAGTTCCATTTCCCGGCTACCCGGTCTCCCCAACTGCGCGGCTCGATTCGTGCGCCCAGACGCTGCAGCATTACCCTGATCACGCGCCGCGACTCCGCCGAAGTGTATAAATCGAGGTCGCTCCCCAAATCCGGCCAGTGATCTAGCGACTTCACGACCGTTGTCGCACAGCCGGCCTGTTCCAGCTCATCGCAGATGTGACGGAGGAAGGTAAGGGCATTGTCAATGCGCAGCTCTTCCCGCGCCAGCACCTTCGAGGCCGCATCGGCGAGCCGATGATTGCCATCCGTCTGGTCGGCAACTACCCGAAAGGCGCGTATCACAACGTGGTTGGCTTCAGCGATAGTGACCAGGCGGTTCCACTCAATGTCGCTCAGGTTGGCTAGGTAGCTCATAGCCGAGTGCGCCTGGCGAGGCGCAAGAGCTAGCTGCAACAACGCATCCAGATCCATTGAATTGATTTTTTGCGAGTCAGGGGTCATGGGCTTAAGTGATTGGATGAGGACACAACGGCGCGCTGTTGTATGCGAGCTTTGATGGAGACGAGTGGTCGATGGTTGCATGCCGGTATGCTTCATGGTAGTGGCGGAATATCGGAACGAAAAAATGAAATGCACACAACGAGAACTTGTGGCAAGCATCTAAGGTAAGGCGTGGGTAAGGCGTGCATCGCTTTCACCAGCAGGAGTCTGGCCGGGCCTGGGCCGTTCAAGATATGGATTTGCGGCGATGAATACTTGCATTGAAAATCCCCACTCCGTCGAAGTACTGGAAGCCGGACATGCTGGTGGAAGAACGAGAGACGAGCT
>JBKQKT010000572.1:0-2779 GCA_052147365.1 Candidatus Korobacteraceae bacterium
TCGGCTTCGGCATGAAGTGGGACATGGGATGGATGCACGACACCCTGCTCTACATGACGAAGAACCCGATCCATCGCAAGTATCACCACAACAAGCTGACCTTTCGCGGGCTGTACGCGTTCACCGAGAACTTCGTGCTGCCGCTCTCGCACGATGAGGTGGTGCACGGCAAGGGGTCGCTAATCGCCAAGATGGCGGGCGACGAGTGGCAGAAGTTCGCCAACCTGCGACTGCTGTTTGGATACATGTTCACACAGCCGGCGAAGAAGCTGATGTTCATGGGCGACGAATTCGGGCAGTGGAGCGAGTGGAACCACGACGGCAGCATTGACTGGCACGTGCTCAAATATGCGTTTCATAAAGGTGCACAACGCTGGGTGCGAGACCTCAACAGCTTCTACCGCAACCAGCCTGCGCTCTACGAGACGGACTTTTTTCCTGACGGCTGGCGATGGATTGATGCCGACGACTCCGACAATAGCGTCCTCACCTTCATGCGCTTCCGCAAGGACGGGACCGCACCGCTGGTAATGGCATGCAACTTCACTCCCGTGCCGCGGCCGGGATACCGCGTCGGCGTCCCGCATGAGGGACACTGGAACGAGGTGCTGAACAGCAACGCTGCGATTTATGGCGGCACCGATCAGGGAAACTTCGGCGGCAGGGAGACGGAGCCTATCCCCTGCCACGGACACGAACAGTCGCTGCTGCTCGATCTGCCGCCGCTGGCGATGGTGGTGTTCAAGCAGTAACCGCGGGTCGATCTGATGGCGATGATGTCGCGTGCGTTTCTGCTCGCTTCCGTGCTCGGATTGCTCTTGCTCGACGGCGCTGCACTGGCGCAGGACAACTACGAAATCCAGGTCTATGCGTCAGAGACGGTTCCCCCGAAGACCACCATGGTGGAGCTGCATAGCAACTTCATCTTTCAGGGATCGAAGACAACTCAAGAGGGCGTTGTGCCCACCGAGCATGAGCTGCATGAGACCGTAGAGATCACGCAAGGTTTCACGCCATGGTTCGAGACGGGTTTTTACATCTTCACCACCGTGCCGAACGGCCGGGGCTGGCGGTGGGTAGGCGACCACATTCGGCCGCGCGTGCGCGCGCCTGAGAGCTGGCACTGGCCGGTGGGCGTGAGCCTGTCATGCGAGTTCGGGTATGCACGCCCGATTTTCTCGACCTCGGTCTGGAGCCTGGAGATCAGGCCGATTGTGGACAAGCAGATGGGCCGGCTGTATTGGTCCATCAACCCCGCGCTGGAGAGAGCCGATACTGGCCCCGAGTCGCGGCGCGGGTGGGAGTTCTCGCCGGATGCGAAAATCTCGTGGAACTTCACGAAAGCGGTGGCCTTCGGCCTGGAGTATTACAGTGGTTTCGGGCCAGTCGCCGGATTCGATCCCTTCCCTTATCAGGCGCAGCAGTTCATTCCGGCGTTCGACCTGGACGTCTCGCCGAAATGGGAGATCAATTTCGGCCTTGGGGTTGGCGTGACAAGGGCCACCGACCATATGCTGTTCAAGGCGATTATCGGACGCAGGTTTGACTGGGGCAAGCGGAAAGAGAAAAAGGGAGATCCGGGGTCCTGAAATGAACCACAGAGGCACAGAATTAAACCTTTTCACCACGGAGGACACGGAGAGCACGGAGAGTATTTTGAATAATTTGGTCTTAATCCCTATTAGCTTGTCAAATGCAATAGATATTTCTCCCTATTTCCTCCGTGCCCTCCGTGATCTCCGTGGTGAATTCTTTTGATTTTTCTCTGTGCCTCTGTGTCCCTGCGGTGGACTTTGATACATCGCGGCATACATAAAGGAGGAGCATCGTGAAAGTTGCATTCATTGGACTGGGAAACATGGGAAGCCACATGGCGCGGAACCTGCTTCATGCCAAGCATGATGTGACGGTGTGGAACCGTACGCTTTCCAAGGCTGACGATCTGCGCTCGCAGGGAGCCAAGGTCGCAAGGTCGCCGGGCGATGCGGCGAAGGAAGCGGAAGCCGTCATCACCATGCTGGCGGATGATGCGGCGGTCGAGTCGGCCGTGCTGCATTCCGGCGGGGTGATAGAGAATTTGCCGCCCGGAGCGACGCACATTTCCATGAGCACCATCAGCGTGGCGCTGTCGAAGAAACTTGCGGAGGAACATCACAAGCGCGGGCAACAGTACATTACCGCTCCGGTGTTTGGGCGGCCTGAAGCCGCGGAGGCAGCCAAGCTGTTTGTGGCGGCGGCCGGCGACAAGGAGGCAATCGAGCGTTGCCGGCCCTTGCTGGAAGCGCTTGGACAGCGCGTGTTCGTCGTAGGTGACAAACCGGAGATGGCCAATGTGGTGAAGCTGAGCGGGAATTTCCTGATCGCATCCGTGATCGAATCTCTGGGCGAGGCGATCGCCCTGGCGCGGAAATACGGCATCGATCCACATCAATACGTGGACTTCCTGACCAACAGCTTGTTTGCGGCGCCGGTGTACAAGACCTATGGTGGCCTCATCGCCGATGAAAAATACAGACCGGCAGGATTCAAAATGCGATTAGGACTCAAGGACATAAAGCTGGCCCTGGCAGCGGCAGAAGCCGCGGATGCCCCTATGCCGGCAGCCAGCATGATTCGTGACCACATGCTGACCGCCATCAGCCGTGGCATGGACGATGCGGACTGGAGCGCCACGGCCAAACTGGCGGCGGAGAACGCCGGACTGAAGTGAGGCCAGCGGCGTACGCCCCGATGCTTTAATGTTGTAGTATATCTGCATGTCTGCACCTCGATCTCCCCG
>JBKQKT010000573.1:0-11298 GCA_052147365.1 Candidatus Korobacteraceae bacterium
GCTCTAAGATGATTCACAGGTGATCCATGACCGCAGAGACTCCAGGCGTGAATTCCAGTCCCGAGCAGCAGCCCGGTGCAGCCGAGCACGTGGCCGAAGCGCATCGTATCCTGAACGGCCTGCGGCAAAAACTTGACGAGCATCCCGACTTGGAAGAAGCCATCGCCAAGCTGGAGATGGCGCTCAGCATCCTTACCACAAGAACGGGCGGCATGCTCTAGCTGAAAAGCAATTCTTTGGCTCGTTGCGAGGCCTTCACCACGGCCTTGATCAGCGTTACGCGGAGGCCACCTTCCTCCAGTTCAAGAATGCCATCCACCGTGCAGCCCGCAGGCGTCGCTACTGCGTCTTTGAGCAACGCTGGATGGTCGCCGGTCTCCAGCACCATCTTGGCCGAACCGAGCACCGTTTGCGCGGCGAGCTGCGTCGCGATATCGCGCGGCAGGCCCATCTTCACGCCACCCTCGGCCAGCGACTCCAAAATCATGTAAATGTACGCCGGACCGCTGGCCGACAAGCCGGTTACGGCATCCATGTGCTTCTCGTCCACGCGCACGACTTCGCCCACGGTACCGAACAGAGTGCGGGCGATTTCCAGATCGCCGTGCTTCACCGCAACTCCACAACAGAACGCGGTCATGCCCGCGCCCACCATCGAGGGCGTGTTAGGCATGGCGCGAATCACCGGAATTCCCTCGGGAAGCCGCTTCTCGATGTAGCTTGTGGGAACCGAGGCCGCAATGGAGATGATGAGCTGATTCTCGCGCACGCCGCCGGCGATCTCCTGCACTACATCGCCCAGCACCTGCGGCTTGATGCAGAGCAACACGATGTCGGCGTCGGTCACCGCGGCGCGATTGTCGGTGCTCACGTTGATTCCATATTTCGACGCCAGGTTTGCCGCTCGTTCCGGGTGCTGCACCGTGGCAGAAAGGTTCTCCGCCTGCGCGACGTTCTGCCTGCGAAACGCCTGCATGAGGATGCTGCCCATCTTCCCCAGGCCGAGTATGGCGAGTCGTTGCCGTTGGATGGTGTCGGGCATGTTGTCCGGTCCTGTGTGTTTGAGATTGCGGTGCCCCGGTCCTTGGGTCTTCAAGAAATCAAGGGCCGAGCGGATACTGCGCACTCTAGCACTGTTGTCACCGAACTCAAAAGGGTTTAGGGTGTGACCGGCAATGAATACGCTGACGCAGACGCTCATTCCCCATGCGGGCGTCGCCGCTCAGGTTGCTGATCGCGAGGCCCTATGAAATCTCTTATACGCATTCTTCTGTTCTTATCTCTCGCTACCATTCTCATGACGGCTCAAACCATGAAGCAATCCAATACCCAGGCCAACGCCAAGTTCGCCCAGCTGACCGACCAGTTCGTGAAGGACTCGCTGGCGCTTTCTCCGGTGAATGCATCGCAAGCCGGATATCACAAACATCAGGACCTCAAGACCGGCAAGACCATCGACCTTGATGCCCAACTTGATGACGTCAGCCCGCAAGGCATGGCTGCGCAGGAGAAGTTCTATCGCGAGTGGCGGAAGCGTTTCCAGACGGAGACGCCGGTTTCGTCACTCAACGCGCAGGATGCCGCCGACTATCGCTTGATTGACGATCAGATTGCGCTCAACCTGCTCGATTTCGAGCACATTCAGAGCTACAAGCACAATCCGACCGGCTACGTGGAGCTGATCGGCAACGGCATGTTTCTGCCGCTCACGCAGGAGTACGCGTCGAAAGAGGTTCGCGTTGGCGATGTCATTTCGCGTATCGGCCAGGTTCCGCGCTTCATCGAGCAGGCGAAATCGGAGCTGACCGACTCGGACCCCATCTTTATCTCGACCGCGGTCGACGAAAACGCGGGCAATATCGATCTGGTGGACAGCGTGGCCGCGGACATTCCGGCCGGCTCACCACTGAAGGCGCAGTACGACAAGGTTGCGCCGGCGGCCAAGAAGGCGCTCACTGATTTCAATGGCTGGATGCAGAACGACCTGGCCAAGCGTCCGGCAAACAATCGCACCTGGCGCCTGGGCAAAGAGTGGTACGACGAAAAATTCCGCTACGTGATGGAAACCTCCATCACGCCCGAACAGTTGCTGGCCGACGCCGAAGCGAAACTGAAAGCCCTTCGCGCCGAGATGCTGCAACTGGCGCTGCCGCTCTACAAGCAGATGTATCCCGGACAGGACGACTACAGCAGCCTGCCGCCTCGCGAGCGCGAGAACAAGATCATCGGCGCGGTGCTGAACAAAATCAGCGATGAACACCCGCAGCGCGACCAGTTGATGGAAGCCGTCAAGGCCGACCTGGAAGGCATCAAGCAGTTCATCCGTGAAAAGAAAATCGTCAGCCTCGGAAGCCGCGACAACCTGAAGGTGATTCCCACGCCGGAGTTCATGCGCGGCATCTACTCGGTTGCGGGCTTCCACAGCGCGCCGCCGCTGGAGCCGACCGCCGAGGCGCAGTATTGGGTGACGCCCATTGATCCCAAGATGCCCGAGGCCAGGGCGGAGAGCAAGCTGCGCGAATATAACAACTACACTCTGAAATGGCTGACGATCCACGAGGCGCTGCCTGGACACTACGTGCAGGCTGAGCATGCCGATGATGTCGAGCCTCCCACGCGCCGGGTGCTGCGCAGCCTTTTCGGCAACGGGGCCTACGTCGAAGGCTGGGCGGAATACATCGCCGACGTGATGACCGAGGAAGGCTATCTTGACCACAGTCCGAAGTTCGGCCTGATGCGGCGCAAGATCCTGCTGCGCGCGGTATCAAATACCATCCTCGACATTCGCCTCCAGACCATGAATATGACCGAGCAGCAGGCCATGGACCTGATGCTGAACGATACTTTTCAGACGCAGGCTGAGGCGGAAGGCAAACTGCGCCGCGCCAAGCTGAGCTCAACGCAGTTGCCGACTTATTTCGTCGGCATGCGGCAGTGGTGGGAGCTGCGCAAGAAATATCAGGCGGCAAAGGGCAGCGCATTTACCCTGGAGGAGTTCCACAATAAGGCACTCGATCAGGGCCCGCTGCCCATCGATTATCTGGAGAAGATCATTTTGCCGACAGCGAGCAAATAGCTGGCGTAGCGCCTGCACCAGGCATTTGTAAAGAAGTGTAAATCTTCGGGAGCAATCGGCCAGCAGACCGAACTTTTTCCCTCAGCGTCCGTCTATAGCAGTAACCCAAATCCAAGGTGGGCGCCGCAACCCCAAGAGATACACAAACCGGCGCTCACCGCCCTCATTCCACACCTCCGGCACGAAAAATCAGCGTTACAATCATAAGGAAGTAGTGCTCATGCAGTTTCCGGTCCTGCAACCGCAAGTTCACGAGGCGCGTTGGTGGGAGACCATGGCCGACGGGCGTCTCCACTGCTACCTCTGTTCCCGCCACTGCCACATCGGCGAAGGCCAGAACGGCTTCTGCTTCATTCGCAAGAACGAAGGCGGACGTCTGCTCCAGCTTGGCTATGGGCGGCCTGCGGCCATCGCCATGGACCCCGTCGAAAAGAAGCCGCTCAATCATTTCTTTCCGGGCACAAAAATCCTTTCCATGGGCACCGCCGGATGCAACATGGGCTGCTTCTTCTGCCAGAACTGGGACATCTCCAAGGCCAAGGCCGACCAGGTGAACTCGCTCAGCCTTAGCCCCGATCATGTGGTTGATGTCGCTCTGGAGCATCGCGCGCCGCATCTGGCCTTCACCTACAACGAGCCGACCATCTGGGGCGAGTACGTTATCGACATCGCGCGCGAGGCGCACGACGCTGGCCTGAATACGGTGATGGTGACCAATGGCTACATCACGCGCGAAGCGTTCTTCGATATCTACAGGTACATTGACGCCGCTAATGTCGATCTCAAGGCCTTCACCGAAACGTTCTACGGGAAGATTACGCTCACGCATTTGCAGCCCGTGCTCGACACGCTGACCTGGCTCCGGCGTGAAACCGGCGTGTGGTTCGAGATCACCAACCTCATCATTCCCACGCTGAACGACGGCGACTCGGAGTTCCAGGAGCTGTGCGGCTGGATATTGAAAAACCTCGGCGACGATGTGCCACTGCACTTCACCGCATTTCATCCCGACTTCAAGCTGCAGGACAAGCCGCCGACGCCGCCGGAAACGCTGCATCGCGCGCGGCGCATCGCCACGCAGATGGGATTGAAGTATGTGTACGAGGGGAACATTCATTCCGACGGCGGCAACACCATTTGCCCCGGATGCAGGCAGGTGGTTATTACCCGCTCATGGCACTCGGTGATGGCGAACCAGTTGAAGAACGGCTGCTGCACCAAATGCGGGGCGCGGATCGCGGGCGTGTTCACGCAGGCCGAAGCCGAAGACCGGCGCAAGTGGGCGGACGCGCTGACGAGCGTCTGACCACAGATGCGCGCGCTGCAAGAAAAAAGGCGCGCCGCGAGAGCGCGCCCCGAATGAAGATGGAACTACCTTAGAAACCGGCCAGGTTCCTGGGAGTGCCAAGACCAGTGCCCTTGTCCCAGCCAACTTTGGCGGCGCCGCAAGTGCCACCGTTGCTGCCCATGGACACGTCATAGATGTACTCGCGGTACTGCCCCGGGTTGCGATACCAGCTGTACAGGTGGGCATTTTCCGACGAGGTTTGCGCATAGAAGTGGCCAGCCGCGTTCACAATGCCGGCCAGCGTCGGCGAAGAAACGCTGGTCCCGCCGACCTGACACCAACCACGGCAACCCGTCGTGCTGTACACAGCGACTCCGGTGTTGGGATCAGCATCAGACGAGACATCCGGAGTGCCGCGGTGCGCACCGGCGATGTTGCCGATGATGAGCTGGTAGTTAGGAAGGGCTTCCATACTACTGATACCGCCGCCGCTGCCGCTCCACGTGGACTCATTGCCTGTGAAATTACCGTTGCTATCACGAATGATGTGGGTGCCGCCCGCGGCGACCACGTTAGGCGATGACTCGGGGTAATCCGTGCCGCAGCCCGAGTCGCCCGTCGAGGCGAAATAGACGACGTTTTGGGAGGTCATGTACTGGTCGTAACCCAATTCGCCGCTGAATTCGCCACCGTAGCCGAAGCTGTTCGACACTTCGCCACCACCGTAGCCGGATACAGCCTGGCCAGCCAGGTATTCGGCAGCGCTGGTGCCGCCCTGGTATGGATCATCGCAGAACTGCGCAACAATAATCTGCGCATTGGGCGCCATGGCGTGGGCATATTGCGTGTCCAGCGCCGTCTCCACGTCCCAGCCGCTTCCGTCGTTGACCGGGCAGCTGCCGCAGTCACAGATAAATTGCAGGGTCTGGGCCGGCAAACCATACTGGCTGTTGAACGCATTGAAGTCGGACTGCAGGGTGCTGTTGTGACCATACTCCACCACCGCGATGGCCTTGGCTCCGCCAGTCGCAACCGGAGATCCACTCCTGGGACATCCATTGGTCGGCGGGGTTACGCCATAGATGCAGGCAATAGAGCCCGGATTCTCCGCACTCGCAGGCGGAGCATCCGGCTTGATGCCCGCGTCGGGAATGAAAATATACAGTGGCGTATGCACCTTCAACCCAGGCAGGCCGCGCGTGCTGGGTGGCGCAACTATTGTGCCTTTGACTTGCCCATCGTCACTCTGCGCAAAGGCGCCGATTGATACAACCACGATTACCAATGCGGTAATCACCAATAACAAACTACTCTTCATTAACGTCTCCTTGTTCGCTGAAAGTTACGATGGCCGGCGCAGATGCCGGCCTTCGAGATTAGGAAAGGGAAATGCAAAATGCTTGTTGCGCGCAGGGCTGTCGCCCCGTTGCTCCGTGCCGATTTCTGACACCCTTCAAAAAGCTTCTGCTCTGCTTTCTGACTCGTCAGCAGCATTCCCAGGATTACTCTCAAGTTCAATGGAAATTTCCAAGTACACCGATGCAAGTGGTATTCCACCAAGGTCTCAATCAAAGGCAGGACTTAGCGGCAACCGGCAAAGGCACGGCGCAATATGTTGCATTAGCTTACCCCGAACCATACGCGCGGAAGAACTATATTCTTCTTTCCACTCTACTACCATTGTCGTAGTTCCATCTGCCCCGCGTGGTACGAAATTGGGGTAGTGTCTCAGTTTGAAATTCTGGCCCTCGCTCGCCTGAGGGCCCGCCTTACTGCCGTTCTAATCCGCAAGAACAAGTCAACAAGTGGCCCTAGTCCCGGGTTGAGGATTCGCCCGACTTCCGCTATCCACTGTGGAGCTGGCTTCTTTCTCATGCAGTCACCTCAACCTATAAGCCGTTTATGGTATGAACCACGCTTCGCAGGAACAAACGCCGCATCGGCGAGCATCGCGATCTCTTCGAGTGACCAAACATGATCGGTGATGCCAGCGGCCATTGCGGGCGTGATTCTCAGTGTCTTGTGAACTCTGGCGAAATTGTAGTGCATAAAATGCAGCGCAACCGAAATTGGGAATAGCTGGGTAAATTCCAGGACCAGGTGTTAGTCAAAGCGCTTTGCTTTTCCTGCTCTTCGTGGTGAGCACTTTCGGGCTTTTCTGCGTTTGCATCGTCCGAATACCTCTCACCGCATTGCGCACCGCCGCTGCCTGCTTTATCGTTAACG
Organism: Candidatus Korobacteraceae bacterium; assembly: GCA_052147365.1. Lineage (GTDB taxonomy): Bacteria > Acidobacteriota > Terriglobia > Terriglobales > Acidobacteriaceae > Bog-257. Next base: position 6,591 of record JBKQKT010000573.1, read on the forward strand.
GTTCGCGTGCCTGATCAAATGAGCGATTCCCAGCATTCCTCCTCTCCCTTCCAGAGTCAGGTAAAGACTGACTCCCCGCGCTACGACCGCAACCAAAAAGCCATGGCCGAGAGGGTGGCGCAGATCCGCAACCAGGAGGAGGTCATTCGCCTGGGCGGCGGCGAGAAGGCCATCGCAGCGCAGCATAAGAAGGGACGCCTGACGGCGCGCCAGCGAGTTGCCCTGCTCATCGATCCCGGTACCGAGTTCTTCGAGCTGGGCTCGTTCACCGCCTGGGGGATGTACGAGGAATGGGGCGGCGCGCCTTCAGCGGGCGTGGTCACAGGGCTTGGGCGAGTTCAGGGCCGGCTGGTTATGCTCATCGTCAACGACGCCACGGTGAAAGCGGGCGCATTCTTTCCCATGACGGCGAAGAAGGTCATTCGCGCACAGAACATTGCTATCGACAACCGCATCCCGACGATTTATCTGGTTGACTCCGCCGGCGTGTTCCTGCCGCTGCAGGAGGATGTCTTCCCCGACACCGATGACTTTGGCCGCATCTTTCGCAACAACGCCGTGATGTCGGCGATGGGTATTCCGCAGATCGCCGCCATTATGGGCATGTGCGTGGCGGGCGGCGCATATCTGCCGGTGATGTGCGATCACATCCTGATGACCGAGGGCAGCGGCCTGTTTATCGCCGGGCCGGCGCTGGCGCAAGCCGCAATTGGCGCGAAGTATTCAGCGGAGGAGCTGGGCGGCGCCAAGATGCACGCCCAGATCAGCGGCACGGTTGATTTTCGCGAGCCCGACGACGAGTCGTGCCTGGCGCGCATCCGAACCTTGGTGGACAAGATTGGCAATCGCCAACTCGGCGTCTTCGACCGCAAGCAGACCGAAGCACCGCTTTATCCGGCGGAAGAGATTTACGGCATCTTCGATGGCGACGCCGCACGCCAGTACGACATGAAGGAGATCATCGCCCGTCTCGTGGATGGCAGCCAGTTCAGCGAGTACAAGGCTGAGTACGGCGAGACGGTGCTCTGCGGTTACGCGCGCATCGGCGGCTTTGCCGTTGGCATCGTCGCCAACCAGAAGACGCACGTGCAGCAGACCGACCACGCGGGCAACAAGCGCATCGAATTTGGCGGGGTCATCTATACCGAATCGTCGGAGAAGGCGGCGCGTTTCATCATGGATTGCAACCAGAACCTGGTGCCGCTCGTTTTTCTGCATGATGTGAACGGATTCATGGTGGGGCGCGATGCGGAGTGGAGTGGCATCATCCGCGCCGGAGCGAAAATGGTGAACGCCGTATCGAACTCCGTGGTGCCGAAGATTACGGTTATTTTGGGTGGCTCCTTTGGCGCCGGGCACTACGCAATGTGCGGCAAAGCTTACGATCCGCGCTTCCTGTTCGCGTGGCCCTCGGCGAAATATGCCGTTATGAGTGGGGCTTCGGCTGCAGGCACGCTGGTGGAAATCAAGATCAAGCAACTGGAGCGCGGCGGCAAGAAGTTGAGCGAGGCGGACAAGAAGAAGCTGTTCGACGAGGTCAAGGCGACTTATGACGAACAGAGCGACCCGCGTTACGGCGCCGCCCGTTTGTGGATTGACAAGATTATCGATCCCGCAGAGACCCGCGAGGCGATCATCACCGCGTTGGAGGCGGCGGCGCTGAATCCCGAGATGCCGAAGTTCAGTGTCGGGGTGCTGCAGACGTAGCTCTCAGCTCTCAGCCGTCGGCTTTCAGCCAAAGCGTTGTCATCCCGAGCGACGAGTGCATCGAGGAGTCGAGGGATCTACTGTTAGCCCGAAGGCGACATTTGTTTTAGCCGTGGGCGGTAGCCCGCGGTTAAGGGGCGTAACGTAAGTCTGAGCCGCGGAGCGGCGGCACCGCTCATCTACACAAACAAGGCAGCCGCATATATTCCGTTGATTGGTTTTGCTAAATGCCAAACACCAAATACCAAGTACTAAGTGCTAGCTGCTAATGGCTGATTCCATCACCCTCATCGAATGTCCTCGCGACGCCTGGCAAGGATTGCCGGGGCAGATCCCGACTGCCGTCAAAGTTGCCTATCTCAAAGCTCTGATTGCGGCGGGATTCAAGCACATTGACGCGGTTTCGTTCGTCTCGCCTAAAGCGGTCCCGCAGATGGCTGACTCGGAGACGGTGCTGAGCGAACTCGATCCACCGGACGACGTCGAGATCATCGGCATCGTGGTCAACGAGCGCGGAGTAGAACGCGCCATCGCGACGGAAGCAGTCCGCACGGTTGGCTTTCCGTATTCGCTCTCGCCGACGTTCCTCAAGAACAATCAGAACCAGACGCTGGAAGAGAACCTGGACATCCTGGAAAAAGTGAAGGTGAAGGCCGACGAGAGCGGACTCGACACGGTTGCCTACATTTCCATGGCGTTCGGCAATCCTTACGGCGATCTTTGGAATGCGGAGGAACTGATCGAGGGCATCGGCCTGCTCGCCGACCTGGATATGCAGGCCATCTCGCTCGCCGATACAGTAGGGCTGGCAACACCGCAACAGATTGGCGACCTGCTCGGCCCGGTGTTGGAGAGGTTCGATGGCGTCGAAATCGGCGTGCACCTGCATAGTCGTCCCGATGATGCGGCTGCCAAGGTTCTTGCGGCCTACGATGTTGGCTGCCGGCGATTCGATTCGGCCATCGGCGGCCTGGGCGGATGTCCATTTGCGCAAGATGTTCTGGTTGGCAATATTCCAACGGAGAAGCTGCTGGAGGCGTTGAAGAGCCGTGGCGTGGGGCTGCCATTGAGGAAGCCCATCACCGAGCCGTTCCGGCTGGCAGTGGACATAGCTAGCCGGTTCAGCGGACCGAAAATGTGAAGGGCAGTTGTCAGTGGCCAGTAGCCAGTTGTCAGCTTAAGTGCCGTAGAATCAGATGAATACATGCAAGTCATTTGTTTTCAAGTGGTTGCGATATCCTACTTATTTGTTTGATTCTCTTGGGTTTATATTTATCCTTTTGAAAACAAATAGCTTGCATTGTTAAAATTGGTCGTAAGTTGTTGAAAATCTCTTGTTATCGAGAAAATTCTTCGATTTTTGGCAGGGGGAGTTTACGATTTCGGCGACGCTGCCAGAAACTGCGCTCGGTTACGAAATGGTCTCATGACTGAATCCTCCGCAAGCTACGCGACATTGAGTCTCGCCCGCGATGAGCACCTGATCATCGTGACTTTGGATCGGCCGGAGAAGCGCAACGCCATCAGCTATGAGCTGATTGACGAGCTCTTGCGCGCGCTGAAAGAAGCCGAAGAATCAGCCGCGCAGATCCTGATTCTGACTGGCGCGGGCAAGGCTTTCTGCTCCGGCATGGATCTCGACAACCTGCGCTCGATTACCCAGCGCACACCCGAAGAGAACCGCGCCGACTCACAGATGATGGCCCATCTGTTCCGCTCGCTCTACGACTTCCCCAAAGTCACGATTGCCGCGGTAAATGGTCCGGCGATCGCCGGCGGCTGCGGGTTGGCAACGCTGTGCGACTTCACTCTGGCCTCAAGCGAAGCCAAATTCGGCTACCCGGAAGTGCGAATTGGTTTTGTCCCGGCGATCGTCTCCACCTTTCTGCTGCGCCAGGTCGGAGAGAAGCACGCGCGCGACCTGCTGCTGACAGGGCGCATTATCGGTGCAGACGAGGCATTTCGCATCGGGCTGGTGAACGAAGTGGTGGCGGCTGACAAACTGATGCAGCGGGCGCGCGAGTTAGCGGCCGCACTGTTGCAGAATAGTCCCGCTTCGCTGCTCGCCACCAAGCGGCTGCTCACGAAATACTCTTCATCCGAACTGGATGAGCAAGTCGCGGCCGCGATCGCGGAAAACGCCAGCATCCGCGCGACCGAGGACTTCCGCGAAGGAGTGAACTCCTTTCTTGAGAAACGCGATCCTCGTTGGACCGGCAAGTAGTGGCTTGCCCGCCGTCACCAAGCGCGCGGTGAACCGCAACGGTTCTTTTTGGGCTACAATTGGCGTTGCGGGAATTGCTATAATTTGAAGCAGAACATTATCCTTATCTCTCTTGCTACAGAGCGTCTCTTCAAGCAATATTCATTTTAGAGTGCGACCGACAGATGGCTGCGGCTGTCCCGCGCAGGCGCCCGGCAACGAGGACTTTCCCTTGCCGCGAGCGCTGAGCGACTGCCCGACAAAGGGCAACCCGCAGCGAACACAGGGAGAAAAAATGACATTGCGTCTACATGCCTTGGTTGCGGTGTTGCTGCTGCCCGCATTCACCTTCGCCCAGACTTCCGGCTCACCGGCGAAGCCTCAAGCACCCAAACCTTCGGGCGGACCCTACGCTCCGGTTAGTCCCCAGGCGAAGCAGCGCGGGGAAAAGGTCTTCGAATTGTTCAACACGGGACAGACAAGTGCATTGTGGGCCTCATTGTCGGAGGGCACCAAGAAGGCTTACGGAAGCCAGGAAAAGTTCGTCGCGCAAATCAAAAAGCTGCGGGAGAATCTGGGTACTGAGAGCAAGATGCTCGATGAGAATATGGGCCCAACCATGCGTAGCGCGGGCACCATCTATTCCCGGCTCTCGGAGTTCAACAAGGCGCCAATACGCGTGATCAGCACCATTGGAGTCAATGAACAAGGCCAGGTTGACACCTTCCTGGTCGGGCCGGAACGCGTACCGTATCAGGGTCGCTTTGGCGGGTACAAGGACGCAACCAAACTCAAGCT
>JBKQKT010000574.1:0-3608 GCA_052147365.1 Candidatus Korobacteraceae bacterium
GAAAAAGTGTTACAGGATTTTTTGTAAAGAATTGTAAAGTTCCCAAAATGGGACGCTTCGCCCTGAGCCTCGTACGTAAAATCAACAACTTAGAGCACTTCCGGGCACTGTCCTAAAACCGTGTTGAGAGGGCAAACGGAATCAGAGGCCCGCAGGAAAAGACGGTATTTCCCCCTGCCAAAAGGCATTCCGCCCTCCTGCGGACAGCCTGCTACACACAGGTTAATGTGTGGGATGCGTGATCGCTGGACCAACGTTGTAGGCTTGTCAGTGACGGCGGTCGCGGATTCTCAGGATGCACATCTGAAACCTCCCGCAGATGATGCCAAACTGCTCGGTTGCTGTGAGTCACGGAAGATATTGACGGCTCCGCAGGTTTTGGGACGGTGCCCAATTCCGCGGTTGATGTGCCCGGGTCGAGGGCCCCCAGAGACTGTGTCGCGACCGGCTCGCTGCTATTCAGCTCGCGCTCTGGCGGCCATGCGTCAATCCGCGGGCGGCTGAATGACGTGCTCGCTGCCATCAGGAAAATGCACCCGCACGCTGGGCGTACCGCACGGACACCATTCGTTTCCGCGGCGTTCCAGGGGCATGTCGTGGCCGGGATAAATTCGGTTTCCGAGGCTGGTGATCTTCTGAATGGATTGGCGCGCAAGTTCTTCGTTCCAGAGATTCATCAGGTTGCCGCGCAAATCCCAGCGGCTCTTCAGAGCGTCGCCGCAAACGACGGAGTCGTTCATGGCCAGAGCAATTGCGCCCGGCGTGTGCCCGGGGACGTGAAATATCTGCACGCCATCTTCGAGAGGGGCGGTGTCTCCAGTGACCAGCCGCAGGCGCTTGTGCGCCAGCAATGCGGGCACGGGATAGCGCAAGATGGCGACGTCATTCGTCGATTGCGCATAGGCCACTTCTTCTTCGTGCACGACAATTTCGGCGTTCGCAAACAGGTCCCAGTTGGCGGCGTGATCGAAGTGAAGATGGCTGAGGATGACGCAATCAATGTCCGCGGGCGTCAGGCGGCGCTCTTCGAGCAACTTCGGAATGGTTCCACGCTCGTTGTAGCCGGCAGTATCGAACATGACGCGGCGTCCGCTCGGAGTGGTGACGAGATACAAGCCGCTCCAGCCGAGAAAGCCGCGGTCACTCATGCCAAAGAAGCCGCTGAGAAGGATGTCAATGCCTGCCACGAAAACCTCCTGCACCGCTGAAGCGAAATGAGATGGCGATTGCAAACGCGAACCTGAAGCTGGCTCATTCACACCTGTCATTCCAACGTTTGTTGCCGTAATGAATAAATTCAGCTGAAGGCCCGCACTCCCCGATACGCGAAAACTGAAATTGCTCTGACCCGCACCCTTACGCCGCGACATCGTGTGCCGACTTGAATCCGTACAACCTGGCCGGATTTTCCACCAGCACTCGGCGACGCGTTTCCGCATCGGGGATCCAGATGGGCACCAGGTCCATCAGGTCGCCATCGCGCGGGATCGGGACGGTCACCGCAGGATGCGGCCAATCCGTGCCCCACACGATACGCGAGGGCGCGGCCTCGACCAGCGCGTGCGCAAACGGCGTCACATCGTCATACGGATACGGCTGCCCGGAAATGCGGTATGGCCCTGAGAGCTTCACCCAGCATCCTTCGCGCGCCAATTGCAACAGCGTCTCGAAACCCGGATGCTGCACGCCAACGGAGGTCGGCATGTGTCCCAGGTGATCGACGACAAAGGGAACCGGCAGCTTGCGCAGGCGCGGCGCGAGTTCGGGCAGGTCGCGGCCATCCACCAGCAACTGCACATGCCAGTTCAGCGGCTGAATCAGGCGCGCAATTTGCTCAAGGGACTCCATCGCCAACCCGCCTTTGAACAGCAAGTTAATGCGAACGCCGCGAAAGCCGGCCTCGTGCAGTAGGGCGAGTTCAGTCTCGCTGATGGTCGGATCAACTACGGCCACGCCTCGCCATCTGCCATTCGAGGACAGGATGGCGTCGCGCGTGCATCGGTTATCGGTTCCGTAGAAGCTGGGCTGCACAACCACAGCGTGTTCGAGGCGCAAGGCCGCAGTGACCTTGCAGTAATGTTCCACGTGCGCTTCCACCGGCGTGTAACTGCGCGTTGGAACGTGAGGATACTGTTCCGGGAGGCCGATGATGTGCAGGTGGCAATCCCAGGCGCCGGGCGGCGGAACAAATTGCGGTGGCGACAGGTCAGAGTTGGGCGGCTGGCACAGTGGCGGCGAAGCGGGCTCCGTCGCCTCACTCATAGACCTTCAACTCCTTGCCGCGGGTTTCAGGCAACGCGACAACGGCCACAATCATGACCAAGTAGGCGCTCACGGCAAAAATCGCGATCGCGTGACCCAAAGCCAGGGTCTTGCTGAGATAGCCCACAAGCGTGGGAAACAGCGCGCCGATCGCCCGTCCCACGTTGTAGGAGAATCCCTGGCCCGACCCTCGTACGCGGCTGGGGAACAGCTCGGTAAAGAATGCGCCGATGGGGCTGAAGGCGCCGGAGGCGAAGAAGCCCAGCGGGAATCCCAGCACCAGCATGACCGAGTTGCTGATAGGCAGATAGGTGTAAGCCCACACCGTAACAAACGAGCAAACGGCATAGATGATGAGCGTTTTCTTGCGACCCAGCGCGTCGGCCAGGTAGGCGCTGATCATGTATCCCATGAATGACCCGACGATCACCACGAAGAGATAGCCGCCAGTATTCATCACCGACAACTTGCGCACCGTCTTGAGGAAGGTCGGCAGCCAAGTTGTGATGGCGTAGTAGCCGCCCTGAACGCCGATCGCCAGCAGCGAGGTCAACAATGTCACCTTCAGCACAGCGGGACTGAAGATTTCCATGAAATGGCTTTCGTGGCGCTTTTCCACGGTATCGCGCGTCTTGGAATAAACTTCGGGCTCTTCCACTTTCTGCCTGATGTAAAACACCAGGAACGCGGGCAGAATGCCGATCCAGAACATGGCGCGCCAGCCCCAATCGCCGGGGAGTTTGGACAGCAATACCATGTAGGAAAAGGCGGCAATGCCCCAACCAATCGCCCAGCCGCCTTGCACAGTCCCCACCGCTCTGCCGCGGTATTGCGCGCGGATGGCTTCACCCATCAGCACCGAGCCGACCGCCCACTCGCCGCCGAACCCTAAACCTTGCAAGCCGCGGCAAAGAAGCAGTTGCCAGAAACCCTGCGTAAAGCCGCTGAAGAAGGTGAACAAGGCAAACCAGATGATGGTGATCTGCAGAACTCGGACGCGTCCAAAGCGGTCAGCCAGCAGGCCGGCCATCCAGCCGCCGAGCGAAGACATCAGCAAAGCTGCGGTGCCCAGCCATCCGGCATCGCTCTTGCTGATGTGCCAGGCTGCGATCAGGCTGGGGATGACGAAGCTGTAAACCATAACGTCCATGCCGTCCAGGGCCCAGCCGCCGAAGGTGGCAATGAGAGTGCTCTTTTCCTTGGGCGAGAGTTGCGATAACCAAAATCCTTCTGTGGCGGGAGGCGGTGAAGGAGGCTTCGAAGTGATCGTACCCATACGGATCTCCTTTTCGTCCGATATGGCGAGGCGCAGCCGGCTGCATTGCTGCTGGCGATATCAAACGAAT
>JBKQKT010000575.1:0-4850 GCA_052147365.1 Candidatus Korobacteraceae bacterium
CTCCAGACCTATCTGCATTACAAGTGCAATGGCAAGGGGGGATTCTATACGGCTGTCCACTGTCCGAAAGTTAAGGGCGTGTAAATTTCGGCGCACCCTCGCTCCAGCGAGCCGCCAGCCATTTCAACCGCTCGGATCCGTAGCATAAGGCAATTTTCCATGCATAGTCAAGTTAATAAATAGACATACTTTTATTTAGTGCAATTTTGTGCAGGGATTGGACTTACTCCCTCTCCATCTCCTTCTTACTCCTTCCCTCCGGCCCCACACTCCCTCTAGCCCTGCGCTTCCACCGAACGTTAAGGAATTTTCACTAACTTGTCACACAGCCTTAACATCGCCCGGCGACTCAGCGGATAGACTCGGCCTGCTATTCAAGATTCGCTGCGGCGAGTTGCCAGATTCATCGGCAAGTGGCCCAGCTAAATAGAAAAAAAAAGATTGAACCGATAGCGAACACCCCCAGATTCACTATCGGTCGCCCCCTGCGTGTGGCACCAAGCCTCATGTCCACCAAGTCGCGTTTCAAACCTTCGAAAGGAACATCACTATGTCCCGCATGAAATCGATTTCTGTGGTTCTGCTGTTGACCGCGATCGCGTGTATCGCACCGCTGGCACAGGCCGTCACAACGGTCGAGGTCGCCATCGCGGGTTCGTCCGCCATGTGGCAGACGATGGCCCTCGGCGCCTATAAATATGCCGGTACCGGCGCCGGACACTGGACCAGCGGTTCCAATCTCATCAACCTCACTGACTCTCGCGTAACTCCCGTCAACGTTGACGCTGGCACAGTTTGGATCGTCTGGAATTCCACTGCGACTAAGGTTTGGGTGTTCGACAAAGTTGACTCCGTCGTCGGAGACCGCTGCTACTTCGCTCAACCCCAGTGCAGCATCAATGGCACTCTAGCCAATCTCTCCGGCAGCGGCGCCAATCAGATCCCTTCCACTCTCTGGGGCGATGGCTCGCCGGATTCTGCTCTGCCCTCCAACGTCCAATCGATTTTCACCACCGGAACCCCGGTTACCGTCGCCGCAACCGACATCCGTCCTGAGGATGCGAACTTCGCAGTTTGCCGGGTGAACTCTTCGCTCGGTGCCTCCGCCATCGCCGTCAACGCCTCTAACACTCCCGCCAGCGATGGACTCGACGGCCTCGGCTACAACAGCAACATCCCCGCCGGCGTTTGTCCAGGAGTCTTCGGCGAAGCTGGTGGATTGCCCTCAACTTCAGACTACGTCGGACTCCCGATCAAGAGCGGCTACCCCAGCAGCACCGGTCAAGCTAACGTTCTGTCGTTCAACATCAAAGGCAAGGACCCCATCAGCGGTACAACTGTTCCTGCCTTCACCGTCGTGGAAGTGGGCGCTACTCCAATCGTGTTTATCACCGAGCGCGCGTCCGCACTCGCCAATCTCACCAACGCCAGCCAGGTCCAACTGCAACAAGCCTTCTCCGGCACCAACTGCGACGCCAGCGCCTTTGGCCTCCCGGCCGGCGGAATCAATATCATCCTCCGTGAGGCCCTCTCGGGCACCTACAACACCACCGAAGCCACCGTCATGCGTCATCCCGTCGTCTACGGTGGAACCGGTCCCAGCACGGTTCTAGGCGTGAGCATGGAATCCAACGTCGGTGCTAATGACCCACTCGCAGGCCAGTCCGGAACCTGCCTTAATGGTGCCGGAGCACGCTGGCGCGCCATCGGTACCAGCGAAGAAGTGAAGTCCGTCCTCGGCTCTTCCACCAAGTACTCCAACGGTTTTGACGGCATCGGCTTCACCTTCTTCAGCTACGGAAACGTGAGTTCGATCGCTAACAGCGCCAGCTACGGCTACATCACCCTGAACAATGTCGATCCGATTTTCGCCAGCTACGGACCGCAGAGTTCAACCGGAGCCGGATACGATCCCGGTCAGCCCGCTACCGCCGGTACCTTGCCGGCCGCAGCCAACCTCCCGACCGCTACCTGCGGTGGAGCATTCCCCTGCCCCGAAAAAGATATCTGGGCCGGCGGACTCTCCTTCCCGAACCTCCGCAATGGCACTTACTCCGCTTGGTCCATTGTTCGACTGGTGAGCAACGGCACCGCGCTGACCAACGCCAAGAACCTCGTAAAGGCCTCGCAGGGATTCGTTGTCGGCTCTGTTCCAGACTACGTGCCGGCCACCAAGACTACCGTTACTCTTTCCGGCGGCTCGTCCTTTACCGATCCAGGCCTCGCTATCGTTCGCTCGCACTACCAGCAGTATGACGGAGCCGGCACCCTGCTCGGCGCTACTCCAATCAACTGTGGCACCGGCGAAGCTGGCGGCGACATGGGCGGCCAGATCCTCACCTACACTGGAACCACCTGCCCCGCTAATCCTCCGCAGAACGTCCAGGGCAACCAGGGCGTGCAGGTTAGACCCACTAACTAACACCCTGCATTTCCTTGTTTCAGGAAGGGCAGACCAAAAAAGGGCGGACCGTGAATCGGTTCGCCCTTTTGTTATTGTGACCCGAAGCCTTCGTCAACCTGATTGCCCGCGACGCGAATGGCGCTTGCGCTGCGGCAAGTTCTCCGGCAAGTAAGTTGAAAAACACAAAATTAGAACACTCCACATGGATCAGCTGACCTAAGTTCTCCCGTCGTCTTCCCCCGCCGTCAACAACCCAGTTGACACATGGCTTTCACCTTATGCGCAACCAATTGCGATGTATGTGTAGTTGATCAATAGGGATTGAAATAACAACGGCGATCAATGCTCCATGTTTTGCGCATTTTTATTCGCGCCAATTCGATACCATTAATGTCTATCGACATACTTGACATAATGCGCGTGATGCCTTACTCTCGAACCCGGCTTCCAGCCTGGCCGCAGATCATCGTCCCCTGCTGGTACGGAAGCTCATTCGGCAAGCCATCAGAGAGGAACCACTATGAAGTGCACAAAATCGATTTTCGCAGTGCTGTTTTTAGCAGCGATCGCGGGCATTTTGCCCCAGGCAAGAGCCGCAACAACAATTGAGGTGACGGTAGCGGGCGCATCGGCCGCGTGGCAGACGTTGGCATTGGCCGCTTATCAGGATGCCGGTGCTGGCGCTGGCCACTGGACCAGCGCCTCCAACGCTGTCAACCTCACGGATTCCCGCGTCTCACCCGTCAACGTGGATGCTGGCACCATCTGGATCGTTTGGAATTCTACCGCCACCAAGGTTTGGTCTTTCACCAAGGTTGACTCCGTTGTTGGAACCCGCTGCTACTTTGCCCAGCCTCAATGCAGCGTCAACGCTACCTTGGCCAATCTCTCGGGTAGTGGCGCGAACCAGATCTCGTCGGACTTTTGGGGTCAGGACTCAGCTCTGCCCTCCAACGTGCAATCGATCTTTACCACGGGGACCGTGACCAACGTAGCTGCGACGTTTTACCGCCCCGAAGATGCAGTATTCGTTAACTGCCGCGCCAACTCTATCCTGGGCGCGGGATCGTATTCCGGTGGAACGCCCATCAGCGACGGACTGGACGGTCTCGGCTACAACGCGGTCAACGCTCCAGGCGCGTGTCCGGCGAATGGCCTCGGCTCATCCTCCGGCGCTTACGTGGGAACGCCCATCAAGAGCGGCTACCCCGGCAGCACCAATCAGGCTAATGTCCTGGCGTTCAACATCAGCGGCAAGGACCCCATCAGCGGCACGACCATTCCTAAATACACCGTGGTCAATGTAGGAGCGGCCCCGCTCGTCTTCATCATCGAGCGGAATGTGGGCCAGCTCGCGAACCTGAAAAATGCCACCCCGGCTCAGCTGCAACAGGTCTTCTCCGGCACCAACTGCGATGCCAGCGCCTTCGGTTTGCCGGCTGCAGGAATCAATATTTTTGAGAATGAGGCCATCTCTGGGCAAGGCAACGTCGCCGAAGCCACCGTATTCCGCGGTCCAACAGTTTATACCGGCGCTGGCACGGGTGCGGTTCTCGGCCTGAGCCAGGAGACGGGCGTTGGCGCCAACAACCCTCTGGCAGGGCAGTCGGGCACTTGCACCAGCAGCGATGGAAACGGCGCGCGCTATCGCGCGGTCACTGCCTCTGAGGAAACCAAAGCCGTGCAAAACTCTGCCGCTAAATTCCACGGGCTCGACGGCATCGGTTACGGAGTCTTCAGCTACGGGAACTTCAGTTCGATTGCTAACAACCCAGCTTACGGTTACATCACACTGAACAATGTCGACCCGCTCTTCGCGAGTTACGGACCGCAGAATGCTACTGGACTCGGCTACGATCCCGGCCAGCCCGCGTCTGCCGGCACTCTGCCGGCGGCAGCCAACCTGCCCGCGTCTTGCAGCGGAGAATTTCCTTGCCCGGAAAGCCAAATCTGGGCCGGTGGCCTGTCTTTCCCGAACCTCCGCAACGGCACTTACTCGGCGTGGTCGCTTCTTCGCCTGGTAAGCAACGGAACCGCGCTGACCAACGCAACGGCTCTGGCCAAGGTCGCGCAGGAATATGCTGTCTCCTCGGTTCCCGATTTCGTGCCCTTCGCGAAAACGGCGGTGACTGGGCTGCCCACCGATCCAGGTCTGCTGTATCTGCGCTCGCACTACCAACAATATGACGGAGCCGGCAACCTGATTGGCGCCGCTCCCGTTAACATTGGGAAGACGACGGAAGCCGGCGGCGACCTCGGCGGTCAAATCGTCTCATCGACCTCGACCACCACGCAGAATGTGCAGGGCGCTCAGGGTCTTCAGGTCAGACCGTAACCTTGCATGACATTCCACACTGGAAGGGCGGACCACACTTCTTGGTCCGTCCTTCTTTTTGATCAGCGCTTAACCCCGAATCCTTATTCGTTGATGTCACAAAATATTCAT
>JBKQKT010000576.1:0-5153 GCA_052147365.1 Candidatus Korobacteraceae bacterium
GCCTCGCACTCCTTGCCAATCGATTCCGGCTTTAGGATTCGTTGCGGCTCCGCATTGGGATTGCTCTCATCCCAGACCATGCCACACTTGGTGAAGACCATGGGCCGCTCGGATGCCTGCAGTTCTCGCAGGAGGCGGCCGACAACCTCCTCGGAATGACCTAGCCCGTACACAGCGGCGGTATCGATCCAATTGACGCCCTGTTCCAATGCATGTCGAATGGTCAGGACGGACTCGCTGTCGTCTTGCGGTCCCCAGCCGTAAGCCCAGCCACCACCGCCGAGCGCCCAGGCTCCAAAGCCGGTCGCGGTGATAGAGACTCCACTCAAACCTAGCGAACGTTTAGTCAAGCTCATAACTGCTTCCTCCCGTTTCTGCCACGCTTCGGGCGTCGCAGATGTTGCTCATTCTGATGTCATCACATCACCAGCGGTTCTAAAGAAACTGGGTTGTCCCGAATAAGAATCAGCGCAACGTTCTGTCCCGCAGGCGCGGAATTATCCCGCGCCCTCTTTGCCTTCATTCCGTTCCGCCCGCCGAACTGGAGCCGGATGAACTGGTGTTTGCCTGATCAAACCGCAATGATTGGCTACTCCAGTCGATGGCCTGGAGGATCTCGAGCCGTTTGGTCCTTCTGTTGTCTCAACGGCGCCGGTGCAGTTGGTTTTCCCGTTGACCAGTGTGGCCGGCGCACCTGCAATTAGCGGTTCGATCGATGCCTATGCCTCAAACTTGGCGCAACTGATCCTGAACATCTCAAGCTACTTCGCGCCCTGGTGGTTTTATGTCGGTACGAACCAATCCGTCGCTTATTGCGCGTTCATCCATGTGTCCGACCCCGTTAGCTTGACGGAGACGTCCGTGAACCAAAGGTGGAAGGGTTTGCCGTCGGCGGTGCCGCGGTGGTCGGTTGAGATGAGCAGAGGGCCCGCCTTTTTGTAGCCCGCCCAGGTTGCGATCACAACACTGGGCTTCTTGGGGCCACCGCGGTCATATCGGAATTCTTCGACTCGCCCGTCGGTGCCGACGAAAAGCGTCCAGGTGTCACCCGGCGTATAGCCGACGTCGGAAGGATACTTCACCACGACCTTGTCGGCGGACGCCTTGCCCAGCGGCAGCTTCTGCATGCCTTCATCGGTTACCGTGGCGCCGGTGTCCCAGTAAACATGGAACGGGAAGATCAGCCAATAGTTGTCATTTACGAAGCCCGGATCGATGTCGTCCTTTACGTTCGCCGGCTGGCTGCTGAGCTGGTAGCGCAGGTACGTAACCTTCACCGGCTTGCCGTCCTTATCTTTTCCCTCATAGGTGACCTGACCCGTCTTGGGCTCCCAGGTCCATGTTCGGGAAAGATTGATGAGACCCGGAATGTTTAAGTTGAAGGTGTAGCGGATGGCTTCGATCTGCCCATACGAATCGAGACCATAGGTCTTGGCGAGCTTCTCAACGATGGGCGGGCGCTGCTGCGCCCAGGACGTTACAGCAAGAACCAGTACCCCAAGGATCAGCAGAAGACGTATCGCCGCATTCCGGCGTGAATCAGTCATGGAAGTCCTCCTCGGTGAATTCAACGATGGATGTTGATGACGGGCTGAAGCTTCGGGATTCGGAGAGGTAGTTCGCAACACCTTGGATACAGCAATTGCAAAACCCTCCAGGACAACGGTGGTTACCCTCGGCCAAAAGTGTTATGAAAGTACAGTTACCCTACCTGTACCTTCGTAATCTTGACAGTGCTCCGTTTGGCGGTATGCTTTGGGTTGGGGCGCTGGAAGTATCGGTGTCCCTCACCGCGTGCCGCAGAGCGGGAGCGATCCGAACTGCTCTTCGCTTTGGAAATGGCCTCCCAGGAGGCTCCGGCGACGGGTCAGGTCTTTCACAATTTGTTCGCTGCTGGGATGACCGGAAAGTGGCGCTACAGCAGTCCCTCAGTGCGCCAGTAGTCGGCTCCTGTGCGCGTTCTAGGCCTATGTAAGTGTCGTGGATTGAATACTTTGCAATAAATCCTTGCAGGTCAAATACTTACATCAAAATCGCCATCGACCCTATGCTTACTTGCTTGTTATCAATGTTTTACAAAAATGGGGAGGGGGTAGGGGGTCTAGTCGGTTGAGCCCGGCGGCGTGGCAGGTCGAGTGATTCGGCGCAAGAGGATGACCGCAGCGGTCATTGCGACGGACCCGTACTCCAGCAGCGTTATCCAGCCAGGAATCACCCACGGACGTCCAAGAGTGCGCAGATGCCAAACGATATATGTGGGGATAATGCTGACCGTCCAGATGATGATTGGCAGCGTCGAGACTGATCGCACGAAGGGCAGCAGCCATAGCAAATACCACGGATATATGACCGGTGCGCATAAAAGCGACGCGGCCATGGGCCATGCGAATGCATCCGCAGACCAGGTCTGGAATTTGGTTCTGAACCAGATCGCGATAAGAACACCTATGAAAGCTGCAAGTCCCGCCGCAGCCTGCGGGGACGCCACTCGTTCGAGAGCTGCAAACACCGGATCGTTGAAACGAAAGCTTTGGATGTAAGTGCCGACCGAGCCGATTGGAATTTGCCCATGGTTGAGAAAAGGCAGGTACAAGAGTGCGAACACGATTGCCGCCAGCACAGCGTCGCGAATGCGAACGCGTCGCCAGTAGAGCGGCAGCAGCAAAACTGGGAGAAATTTTACGGCGACCGCCAGCGCGAAGGCGACGGACGCAATCGCGCGCCAGCGCCGTAGCAAAGCGGCGAAGGACACCACCAGCAGCAGTGCGCCGAAAATGTCGATGTGACCGCTGCCCGCCACTTCTGTGGCCAGCAGCGGGTGCCAAGCGTATGCGAGAATCCAGTGTGCTCCCTGCCCAGTACAACGCAAGATATAGAGCAAAACGAAAACGATGAGAAGATCGCAAATCACGAATGCTACTCGCAGCGCAAAGACAGACTCATGAATCGCTGTGACGGCGCGAAAGAACAGCTGAGCCCCTGGTGGATATGGGCTGGGGACATGCGGGTGGTTCAGCGCGCGCGTCTCGGCTGTGTGCAACGCGGCGAACGCAGGATCGTCGGGCACCACAACATAAGGGTTATAACCGAGCCGCTGCAGGCGGCCATCCCAAACATAGCGGCGAACGTCGTCATCAGAACCCGTCGGTATCCGTAGAAAAGCAATGTGCCACAACGCGGCCAACACCAGACCGATGACAATCACGCCCTTTGGGAAGTTTGGGGTGCGGAAGAACTCGCCCAAGGCGAGAAGGTACGCGATGCCGGCAACGGCCAGCGGAACGATGGCAAACGCTTCGCCTTGGCCGCTGAACTTGCGGGAGCAGATGGTCAGCGCCACAAGCAGGATGACGCCAAGCCCGTACAGCTTGCAAGATGGCGTGAACCTCAGAGAGGTCACGCTTGCGTCCGCAACTGTGCCACTGCGTGGCGCCACTGTTCCAGCCACTCCGCCGTTCGTGGCGCTCTCGCGGGAGCACGCGGTAATTCAGCGGCCAGCCGCTTGAGGTCGGCCAACAGGTCGATGTCGTAGAAAGGCTCCGTGAGGTGCACCGAAAGCCCCAAACTCCGGGTGCGGGCCAGCAGCGTCTCGAGCGCATTCATCGTGCCCATCCCATCGCCGGTGAAGAGCTCGGGATGCGATACTGTCGCACCGACAAGATAATAGCCGCCATCATGTGTCGGTCCAACAACCACGTCATGCGCGGTGAGCGCCTCGAACGCGCTACCGAGAACCGAAGGCGGTAGGTGCGGGCTGTCGCTGTTGAACGCAACGACGCGTCGCCCGCCAGGCACTGCGAAGTGGGCAAACACCGAGGTGAGGCCCGCCGCAAGACCGTCCCCGCTCTGCGCTACCACGGGCACTCCTGTTCCGGCCAGGCGCGACAGCTCTTCGACGTCGGATTCCGGGCACATGATGGCGACGTCCGCATCGCAGAGTGACTTTGCTAAAGCCAGCGTGTCCTCCAGGAAACATCGGTACAACTCGACCGCGGCGAGCGGAGGAAGGCTCTGCGCCAACCGGGTTTTTACATTGCCCGGTCGTGGCGCTTTGGCCATGATGACCAGCGTGCAATCGCGACTTGTCGGCCGCACCAATTCCTGCCCGTCTCCCTCGCCACAGCCACGCGAGCCTTCACACCTGACGTGGTGTGCCCGCCGGCCGCTGGCGGAAATAATAGCGCACGATCCCGCTGAGAATGAACCAGGCCGCTCCCACAGTGCCCCGGATGGTACCGCTGATCTTCGATTTCCCAATGCGCGGATAATAGCTGACCGGCACCTCGACGATTCGGAATCGTTGGACGGCTCCCTTAAGAATCATTTCAACCGCCCAGCCATAGGTTGTCTCCTTGAGCGCGAGAGCGTGAAGTACATCAGCGCGGGCAGCGCGGAATGGGCCAAGGTCGCTGATCCTGACCCCGTACAGATGTGTGATCAACGTGGCCGCAATGCGGTTGCCGAGCACAGCGTGCCAAGGCAGGGCGCCGGGGGTATGAGGCCCCGCCAGACGCGAACCCAGCGTGAGGTCGGCTCGTCCCTCGACGATCGGGGCGATGAGGCATGGGAGTTCAGCCGGCCGATCGCTGTAGTCGCCGTCAAGGAAGACGACAACGTCTGGTGCGCTAGCGTGGGCAAACCCGGTCAGGCAGGCTTGGCCGTATCCGCGGCGCGGTTCGAGGACGACCCGGGCGCCCATACGGGCGGCAATCTCGGTGGTCCCGTCGGTCGAGTTGTTGTCGACGACGATGACCTCGGTGACGAGATCCATGGGGAGATCTGCGAGGACGTGCCCGATTGCCCCGGCCTCATTGCGTGTGGGAATAATGACAGAGACCTGCACCCGGCCGAACCTCGGTTTGAGTTCACCACCAGATCGCGGAAGGCCGCCGTCGCGCCAGGACGGCGTCAACACCCCACGCGCGGCCCGCGCGCCCCACTGCAAGCGCAAGCGACGCAAGCACGGGGACAAGCAACTCCCAGATCCACGCGGTGCCCCACTCCGAGACCCAAAGGCTGCCCAAGTATAGAAACGCTACAAAGGCCACAGGGCGCGTCAGCAGACCAACGATGAGCAGGATTCCGAGAGAGATCTCGGTGATCGCCTGCAGCGGAGCCGCCATGGCCGCGTGATTTGCCGCCAAACCCATTAC
>JBKQKT010000577.1:0-6237 GCA_052147365.1 Candidatus Korobacteraceae bacterium
CGATGATCCACTATCGCTCACTCTTCGAGGAACTGGTGCAAGTGCAAACGACTGGCGAACAAAGAGTGGCGTAACACGAAGCGCTGCGTCCAGCAATACGCGTCAGTTGAAACCCGGCTACGAAACAAAGGAGAAATTCATGATGAAACCGAGCACGGACGATAAAACAACAGGTAAGCTTCACGAAGTGAAAGGAACAATTAAGGAGAACGTCGGCAAACTTACCAATAACCCCGACCTGGAGGCTGATGGCAGAGCTGAAAAGAACACCGGCAAAGTTCAAAACTGGGTCGGCAAGGTTGAAAAAGCAGTCGGCGAATAAGCCAACCAATCGAACTTGGAGACAAGAGAGGTCAAGATAAAATGGCGCAATCAGTGTTGGAACGAACCGGCGAGCAAATTGCCGAAACGGCGCGCAAGGCTTCTCTGGCGGCATCTGCCGTTGCGGATGCACTTGAAGATGGCGTGGGAGCAGCACGGCGTGTCGCAAAACAAGGCGGCGACGCTGCTGAAGAGCTCCTTGATGACACCACCAAGCGCCTGCAGCGACACCCTATTGAGACAGTTGTAGTGACGTTCGCAATAGGCGTTGCGGCTGGGATAGCGATCGGCTGGATGATGAAGCGAAGGTAGCTCTCGTAACAGACCGAATGTAAGAGAAGGGTCCAGGCGCTGGGCCCCTTCTTGTTGGGCAGCTTTTCGCGATGGTCAAAAGGATACAGCTATTCGTCGCGCGTACGCCTACTCTTGTAGTTGAGGCAATACCAATGAAAGCATTTGCAAGTCTCGGAACAGCAATTCTGTTTCTGTCTCTCGGAACCCTTGTTCCTGCATTCGCACAGCACGAACAAGAGGAGGCCAAGCCCGAGCAGAAGCAGCAGCAAGAACATGCGCAGCCGCAGCCGCAACAGCATGCTCAGGCAGCGGAGCCACAGCAACATGCCCAGCCGCAACAACAGCAGCAGCATGCTCAGGCAGAGCCGCAGCAACATGCCCAGCCGCAGAACCAACAGAAGCAGCAACAGCCACAGCAGCAGGCCAAGCAGCCGAACCAGAATAAGCAGGCTCAGCCGCAGCAGGCCAAGCAGCCGAACCAACCGAAACAGCAGCAACAGCAGCAGGCCAAGCAGCCGAACCAGAACAAGCAGGCTCAGCCGCAACAGGCCAAGCAGCCGAACCAGAACAAGCAGCAACAGCCACAGCAAGTTGCTCGGCAGCAGAACGTCCAGCAACAACCGGCACAGCACACGCAAGAACAGCAGCGTGTCCAGCAGGCCGCATGGCAGGGACATCGATCAGAGAACTGGCAGTCAGACCACCGCTCCTGGGAGCAACGTGGTGGCTACCACGGCTACCGCATCCCCGACAACCGGTACAACGGATACTTTGGCCCGAACTATGCTTTCGTGATCTACAGCCAACCCTATATGGTCGTTGGCGGCTTTCCACGCTTCCAGTACAGCGGCTATTGGTTCACTCTGGTTGACCCGTGGCCAAGCTCCTGGGCAAACAACTGGTACCAAACCGACGATGTGTACGTTGTCTACGCTAACAATGGGTATTACATGTACAACCAGCGGTACCCTGGTGTCGGCATCGCAATCAGCGTTTCAATCTAAAGCAGTGTCGGACTTAGGTCCAGGGGGCTGCAACCTAAAGGAACGCTGCCAGCTATAAGAAGTAAAGAAGGCAGTCAGGCATCAATCGTGGAGGTTGCAGCCGCCAAGTTCGAGGCTAAGATCGAGCCCCGGGGAAACGGCGACAGTTCGATGATTCCGCTCTACATCGTCATTCCAGGCTGGAAACTTCTCCGCAGTCTTGGAGGAGTTGGGCTGGTAATACTGGGCGTTGTGGACAGCTCAGTGATTCCCACTTTCGGCAGCCTGGATGCTCTTACAGCGGTACTGGCAGTTAAGAATCAGGAGCTTTGGCCGTACTATGCCGCTGCCAGTACACTCGGTTCGTTGATAGGCGCGTACATAACTTACCGAGTGTCTCTACGGGCCGGTGAGCAGTGGCTCGAAAAACGCATCGGGACGAAACGCTCTCGCCAAGTTCAAGATCTGCTGAGACGCTGGGGATTTGCGGCTGTATTCGTCTCGTGTGTTGCGCCACCGCCATTTCCCACCTCGCCATTCTTCATAGGAGCGGGAGCCCTTCGATATTCGCAGGGGAGATTCATCTCAGCAGTGTTCACTGGGCGGGCTCTTCGGTATGCGTTGATCGGATTTCTGGCCGCAAAGTACAGCCACACAATACTGCGGTTCCTGCGGCATCCGCGAGGACCTGAAACCGATGCTGCGCTGATTGCCATTACATTGGCTGGCTTCGTGATAGTAGTCTTATCCATCCTCTTGTGGCGGCAGTCCAAAATCTATTTTCAGCGCAGCAGAGCGGAATCGGCTGGTGATTGAATGTCAGCCCGTCCGGCGTATCGCGTCGCCGCGATTTTCAGCATTTGTCATTCTGCAGGATTACCTTCAGCGCGCCTTCCTTGGCTGCGTTTCCGAACGTGTCGTATGCCTTCATGATGTCGTTCATCGCGAAGCGGTGAGTCACGAGCTCTTGCGGCTGCAACTTTCCCGACTCTATCATTTTTAGCAGCATGGGTATCGTGATCGTATCCACGAGCCGTGTCGTGAGCGAAATGTTACGGTCCCAAAGCCTCTCCATGTGCAGTTCGACGGGTTTGCCGTGGACGCCCACGTTGGCGATTCGGCCGCCCGCCGCGACAATCGTCTGGCAAATATCGAAGGTGGCGGGAATGCCTACCGCCTCGATCGCTACATCCACACCCGCGCCTTCCGTTAGCTCCATTACGTGATGCGCGGCGTGCCCATCCGAGCTGTTGATCAGTGTGGTTGCGCCAAATCGTTTCGCCACTGCTAGACGCTTTTCGTCCAAGTCGATCATGAAGATCGCCGCTGGCGAATAAAATTGTGCGGTCAGCAGAACCGCGAGCCCGACCGGTCCCGCGCCCACGATAGCGACCGTGTCCCCAGGCTTCACCTGCCCGTTCAGAACTCCGCATTCACACCCCGTCGGCAAAATGTCGCTGACCATCACGAGGGCTTCTTCGTCCCCGCCCTGCGGAAAGCTGTAGAGACTGCCATCTGCGTATGGGATGCGCACGTACTCGGCCTGAGTTCCGTCGAGGGTGTTGCCCAAGATCCAGCCGCCGTGGCGACAGTGGGAATACATACCTTTTCTACAGAAATCGCACTTCAAGCAGGCGGTAACGCAGGAGATAATGACCTTGTCTCCCACGTGAAACTCCGACACTCCCGTTCCGACCTGCTCGATTACTCCAATGCCCTCATGGCCTAGAATGCGTCCGTCGGTTACGGCCGGTAGATCTCCCTTGAGAATGTGGAGATCGGTCCCGCAAATCGTCGAAGTGATAACCCGCACAATGGCATCGCCCGCGTGCCGGATAGCCGGGCGCAGCTTGTCCTCCCACGCCGGCTTGCCGGGGCCGTGATAGACCAGTGCTTTCATCATCATATTGCTGGCATGTAAATCCGGATTGCCCGTAGTCTCAAGCTCTAGTTCAGCGATTGTCATCGATTTTCCCTCTTTTTATATCTATCTTCATGAACTCTGAGCTTAACCGTGTTGCCGGTAGCCTTCTGAGCTATAGTGCTCATTCTGGTCGTGCCAGCCGGGCGTACTCTGCTAACAGAGAATTAGGATCAAACTGAGACCGGCCGATAGCCGCACTCCGGCATATCGCAGTCACAAGAAATAGGCACTGTCATGAACCATAAAATTGCCAGATCAACCGCTGACGACTGCGTCAAAATTAAGGCGCTCGGGTACAGTTCTTCTCACCACATCAAGATGTATGGCAAACGATTCGAGATTGTTTCCGATCCATTTCCTGACGGTAATGGAGTTGCGGTCCACGTCATAACTCTTGAGGAACCGACGGAACGGACGCTACGGCTTCCGACATCGATTCTCGTAGGTCTGAAAGATCTGTTTCCAAGGACAGCCTGAGCATCAAACAAAGCAGAGGGGTCGGACAAATGGATCACCACTGGGGAATCTACATCGCTTACGCATGGTTGGGTACGATCATCTGGGCCTTCGCGGACGCTGTGCAAGCCATTCGGAAGGGGCCGCAGCTTCAGCCGCAGCCCTCGGTGCCTTACAGAATTGAGTCGAAATGACCTACTTCCATAAAGGTGCCGTATGAGTAGTGAAGGATCTGAACAAATGCTGACGCTGTTGAAAGAACTGTCCGTTTATAAAGCCTTGGATGGAGACTATAAAGCCGGTCCCAATGGTCGAGCTGAAACGGAGGCCTATGAAGAGCGCGAACGAAGGCGGCAGAAGATAAAGCAGGAAATGCAAGAGCTCGCTACTGAGACCAAGAACGGTTCAGCCTGAACATCCGCCGGGCGCTATTCACGGATGGTCAATCTTGACCAGACGGCACCAACTGTTCCCAACGACAATTGTCTGTGACCTCGAATTCACCTGGTCGCGGTGTTAATAGGAGGCCTTTTGATTGCAGCCCTGCACTGTCCGAGCCGCGGAAGTCTACCGAAAGCGTTCGTTAGCTTGATGAAAGTACTGCGCTTATGTCCTCATGCCAACGTAGGTTGGCCCATACGTGGCAACGGAGAGGAAAAACCGTCGCAGCATTGTTTTGACTGTGGAGCGCAACGAACCTACACGCTTCAACCGCTGATGCACAAGGGGCCCTGGGGGCACCCGAAACTGTGCTCCGCTCAGCCTTTCGAAATCACCTTCCCGTCAAATGCCGGGAGCGCATCGATACCAGAGCGGCTGACGGTATTTCAAACCACGTGACGAGATTGCCAGCGGGACCACGGAAGTGAGCATTTGTGACCAGACATGGGACGCCGTGTCGTTTAGTTTCATAGGAGAGGGAACACAACCGGAAGCAGCGCTTACCGGCGAGAAAGGTAAGGAACATGCCGTTACTTCAAGTAGTCGTGGTTCTAATCGTCGTCGGAGTTCTCCTGTGGCTGGTGGATCGCTTTATTCCGATGGCGGGCTCCATTAAGTCGATATTGAACGCTGTGGTGGTGATAGCCGTCGTGTTGTGGCTGCTGAATGTTTTCGGGTTAATGCAGTCTCTCTCCACCATTCACATTGGCAAGCCGTAACGAGACGGAGTACATACTCGAAGAGCTTTGAAGCCCGGTGCCACAGTGCGACTCCAGAGCGTTCGGCAGTTCTTCACGATCGCATTTCTCGCGGCTGCCAAGCCCGTATGCCGGATCCGAATTGTATTTTGTCATCGCGTACTTTCCACGCACCGCCGGTTCAAACCGCAATCCCATCCGAGGTCATGGTGGCCGCAGGCTCGTTCGCAGGCGGAGCGATCGGCACGGGTTCCGCGAGGTGATGATCCGCCCCTCTCTTCTCGCGCCATTTGCTGAAAGCGCGCGCACCGCCCACCACAACTAATATCGCAAACACCCATCTGGCAAGGATTATGAGCCCGTCGGCATCAATTGTTGGGAGACCCACCTGGCGGAGCGCCTGCGCACGGTCGATCATCCAGTGCCACGCGGTATGGGCTACAATCGCCGACAGGACCACCACCCCCGTCCGGCCCTGAAGCGCCTTCACCCGTAACAACAGCCAGAGCGCCGCAAGCATGACCGTCAGCACCGCGAGCTGGCCGACCTCGATTCCGATGTTGAACGCCAGCAACGATAACAGCAGGTGACTGCCGGCAAATTGCAAACTGTCCTTCATCGCATAAGAGAACCCGAACCCGTGCACCAGTCCGAAGAGTCCCGTGATGATCCAGCGGCGACGAAGATCGGCGCCCACAATGTTCTCCAGCGCCATATAAACGATGGACATCGCGATAGCGGTCTCAACAAAGGGCGGGAACCAATGCCCTGCCGGGGCCAGGCCGTACGCCGTCCCAATCAGCGTGATCGAATGCGCAATGGTGAAGGCTGTTATCACCGCAATCAAGCCGCGGAAGTTGCGATACGGAATGAGCAGGCAAAACAGGAACAGGAGATGGTCCATGCCGCTGAGGATGTGCCCGATCCCCAGCACCACGAATCCGGCCGCCGCCTGGTACCACCGGGGGCTCAACGAAACGCGCCCGTTCGAGGGAGCAATTAGGAAGGCGCGGCTAGGCTCGTTCAGAGGCAAGAAGCGCACCGTCATCTTGCTAACGTCGCCGAGATCGGCCGCAACCAGGGTGCGAATCGTGAACACCGACTGCGGAGAATGGATGGG
>JBKQKT010000578.1:0-10996 GCA_052147365.1 Candidatus Korobacteraceae bacterium
TCTACGGCACAGCCTGACGTACGGGAGCAGGACATGGGACCATCATTCAAGGTGGCTTATAAGGAAGGCGCTCCGACGCCCGCGGCCGAGGCTTTCGCTCGCAAAGTAAACGTGCCGGTGAACGCTCTGGAGAAGATCACGACACCGAAGGGTGACTATCTGGCCGCGACCGTCCTGAGGGAGGGCCGGTCTGCGTCGGAAATCCTCGCGGAGTCGTTGCCCAAAGAAATCGCTGGCATTTACTGGGCCAAGAGTATGTATTGGCGCGGCAAGTCGGCAGAGCGCTTTGTGCGTCCCGTACGCTGGCTGGTTGCGCTGGTCGATAACGAAGTCGTGCCGCTGGAATTTGCCGGCATTGCAGCGGGACACGCCAGCGAAGGTCATCGCATTCTCTCACCAGGAACGCTGCAGATCGGGTGCCCGTCTGAATATTCTGAGAAGCTGGCAAGAGGTTCGGTCATGGCCAGTGGCACCGAGCGCGAGCACCGCATTCGCAAGGCGCTCGATGCCGCGACACGGCCAATCCCTGGCGCACGCTGGCGAGAGGACAAGCCGCTACTCGAAACCGTTGTCAATCTCACCGAGTTCCCGTCGGTCATTCTCGGCAGCTTCGATCCTGAATTCCTCGCGCTTCCCGACGAAGTGCTGGTCACAGTCATGCGAGACCATCAGAAGTATTTCGCGCTGGAGGACCAGAACGGCAAGCTGCTACCGCACTTCCTCGCAGTCCTGAACACGGACGGCGATCCCGATGGCCTCATTCGCCATGGCAATGAGCGCGTGTTGCGCGCCCGCTTCAACGACGCGCGCTTTTTCTGGGAGACCGACCAGAAGATTCCTCTGCGTCAGCGCGTTGAGTTGCTCAAGTCAGTGACTTTCCAAAAGGACCTGGGCAGCTATTTTGACAAGACCATGCGCGTCCAGAAGCTGGGCAGCCTCATCTCGGAAGCAGTGCGTAGCGCCGGGATGACGGTCCGATCGGGAGTGGTTCACAAGGCCTCCCTGCTGGCGAAAACCGACCTTACGACCGAGTTGGTGAAAGAATTTACCGAATTGCAGGGGATCGTCGGCGGCCTGTACGCGAAGGCACAGGTACTCGACCCAATACTTCCTGCGGCCACCGCCGAGGCCATTGCGGACGCCATCTACGACCAGTACAAACCGGAGTCGATGGAGGATCGTGTCCCGCGTACGTTGGAAGGAGCTGTGCTCGCCATCGCCGACAAAGCCGACAGCATCGCCGGGATGTTTGCGCTTGGCCTTCAACCTACAGGCTCGAAAGACCCATTTGCGCTGCGCCGTGCTGCGAACGGCATTGTGAAGATCATGGCCGAGCACAAGCTGCCACTCTCGATGAGCAAGCTCTTTGCCGATGCTTTGACCGAGTATCAAGGCGGTCCGGCAGAGGCAAATTTCAAATTCAAGCCGCATTATTCAACAGCGCGGCAACAGATGGCGCGCTTGATGAGGGGTCTTCGGTTCGATGCGAGCATGGCCGAGATGCTAAGAGCTGGCGGCCCGCCGCCTGTGGCTCAGGTGGCCGCTTTCTTCGTCGAGAGGCTGGAGTTCTATCTTCGCGAAGTGCGCGGATTCTCCTATGACGTCGTCAAGGCGGTCCTCGTGTCCGATGCAGATGACGTTGTCGATGCTTTGGCTCGCGCTGACGCCCTTACCGAAGTGAGGTATTCACCGGAATTCGAGGCAATCGCAGCGGCGTTTAAACGCATCAAGAACATCCTTCGTCAGGCGAAGGAGACGAGCAAGGCTGTGGCGCCAAAGCTCGATTCGGCAGTGCTCACCGAGGAATCAGAAAAGACTCTGGCGGCCGAGATTCCAGTCATCGCAGCCAAAGTTCACGAGCTTCGTGCAGAAAAAAACTACGCGTCGGCGCTGTCGGAAATCAGCCGCCTTCGAAAGCCAGTAGACTTATTCTTCGACAAGGTGATGGTGATGGTTGACGATGAGCGGGTGCGTGCCAATCGTCTGGCGCTGCTGCGAGACCTGTTGAGCGAGTTTTCCACCATCGCCGACTTCAGCGAAATCGTTACCGAAAACAAATCATCCTGACTTTTCGAACAGCAAAGGATTCCCATCATGAGCACAATCACCACCGATATTGAAAAAGC
Organism: Candidatus Korobacteraceae bacterium; assembly: GCA_052147365.1. Taxonomy (GTDB): domain Bacteria; phylum Acidobacteriota; class Terriglobia; order Terriglobales; family Acidobacteriaceae; genus Bog-257. The sequence goes on from JBKQKT010000578.1 coordinate 2,127, forward strand.
GGCGGGCACTGCCCGCGCCGCGACGAAATACGTTTACTTCTTCGGCGAGGGACACGCTGAGGGCCACGGCAAGATGAAGGACGAACTGGGTGGCAAAGGCGCCGGCCTTGCCGAAATGACTAATGCCGGACTACCCGTGCCTCCCGGCTTCACTATCCAGACCGAAGCCTGCCGCGAGTACATGCGCACCGGCGCGACCTCGAATGAAGTCAACCGCCAGATGGACGAAGCGCTTCGCCACTTAGAACAACTCCAGGGCCAGAAGCTCGGCGCCGCCGACAATCCGCTGCTGGTCAGCGTTCGCTCGGGCGCCAAGTTTTCCATGCCGGGCATGATGGACACCATCCTCAACCTCGGCCTGAACGACAAATCGGTCGAAGGTCTTGCCAAGCGCAGTAACAATCCCCGCTTCGCCTACGACTCCTATCGCCGCCTGATTCAGAGGTTCGGCTCGGTGGTGCTCGATATTCCCAAGCACGCGTTCGAGGAGGTTTTTGACGGCAAGAAGAAGCAGAAGAAAACCAGACTGGACACCGACCTTGATGCCAAGGCGCTGCAGGAAGTTATCGCCGACTACAAGAAAGTCGTGCAGAAGCACACCAAGCGCGAGTTCCCGCAAGACCCGCGCGAGCAGCTCGTGATGGCGCGTGATGCCGTGTTCCGCTCCTGGCTGAACGAGCGCGCCAAGACCTATCGCCGCATCAACAACATTGACGACTTTCTCGGGACCGCGGTCAACGTACAGGCCATGGTCTTCGGCAACCTGGGCGAAACCAGCGGCACCGGCGTAGGCTTCACCCGCAATCCGGCGACGGGCGCGAAGGAGTTCTACGGCGAGTTTCTGATGAACGCGCAGGGCGAGGACGTGGTCGCAGGCATCCGCACTCCAGTACACATCTCCGAGCTCGAGAAGATCATGCCCGACGTGTACAAGCAGCTCCGCGAGATCACCACGCGCCTGGAGAAACACTATCGCGACATGCAGGATTTCGAGTTCACCATCCAGGATGGGCGCCTCTACATGTTGCAAACGCGCAACGGCAAGCGCACCGGCCGGGCTGCGGTTCGCGTTGCCATCCACATGGTCGAAGAAGGACTGATCACGAAGGAAGAAGCGATATTCCGCGTTGAGCCCAACCAGCTCTATGACTTTCTGGTTCCGAGCCTCGACGAGAAGGGCAAGGACGTCGAGGTTCTCGCAACTGGCTTGCCGGCATCGCCCGGAGCGGCCGTCGGTCAGATTGTTTTCTCCGCCGACGAAGCGGTGGAGAAGTTCCATAAGGACCCCAGCGCGAAATTGATTCTCGTTCGCAGCGAAACCACGCCCGAAGACATTGGCGGAATGGAAGTTGCTTCCGGCATTCTCACCTCGCGCGGCGGCATGACCAGCCACGCCGCCGTAGTCACCCGCGGCATGGGCAAGTGCTGCGTAGCCGGTGCCGGCGATATTGAGGTTGACGAGAAGGCGCACGAAATCCACGTCAAGGGCACGACCCTGAAAGACGGCGACTGGATTTCACTGGATGGTACGACCGGCCGCGTCATCAATGGCAAGCTCAATACGGTCCCGGCGCGTCCCGACGATCCTGAGTTGCAGAAGTTCATGGGCTGGGCCGAGCCGTTTCGCCGCATGGGCGTGCGCGCCAACGCGGACATTCCACGAGACGCATTGCAGGCTCGGGCCTTCGGCGCTGAAGGCATTGGGCTTTGCCGTACCGAGCACATGTTCTTCGCGGAAGACCGCCTGCCGCACATGCGGGCCATGATTCTGGCTAACAACGAGAAAGACCGCCGCACGGCGTTGAAGAAGTTGCTGCCTTACCAACGCAACGATTTCGTCGGCCTGTTCCGCGCGATGGACGGCTTTGGCGTCACCATCCGCACACTCGACCCGCCGCTGCACGAATTTCTGCCGCGCCGCGAAGAGTTGTTGGTTGAGATCGCCAGGCTGGAGATCACCAAGCCGAAATCGCCCAAGCTGAAGGAACTGCACAAGCTGCTGAACCGGGTCGAGCAGTTGCACGAAGTGAATCCGATGCTGGGTCTGCGCGGCTGCCGTCTCGGTATCACCTATCCCGAGATCACGGAGATGCAGGCGCGCGCCATCTTCGAAGCGGCTGTCAAGGTCACGAAAGAAGGCGTGACCGTTAAGCCGGAGATCATGATTCCGCTGACCACCGGCCTGAAAGAAATGGCCAATCAGGCTGCGCTCGTGCGCAAGGTGGCCGAGGAGGTCTTCGCCGAGAAAGAGCAGCGGGTGGACTACCTCGTGGGCACCATGATTGAGCTGCCGCGGGCTTGCGTGGTGGCTGATGAGATTGCCAAGGAGGCGGAGTTCTTCAGCTTCGGCACCAACGATCTTACGCAAACCACCTTCGGCTTCTCGCGCGACGATGTCGGCAAGATTCTGACCGCGTACCTGGCCGAAGGCATCCTGAAGCAGGACCCGTTCGCAGTGCTCGACCGCGAAGGTGTTGGGGAACTGGTGAAGATGGGCACGGAGAGAGGCCGCGCCACGCGTCCGACTATCAAGATCGGAATCTGCGGCGAACACGGCGGCGAACCGTCGTCGGTCGAGTTCTGCGCGCAGCTCGGCTTTACTTACGTCTCGTGCTCACCCTTCCGCGTACTGACTGCGCGCCTGGCAGCGGCGCAGGCGGGCGCAAGCGCCGAGCTCAAGATGGAGGGGGGAAGGACGAAGTAGGGAAACGCTTGCACTTTCCCGCTCAAGAAATCAGCGATGATGTTCTCCGTGCTCACGGCTTCCGCGTTTGACATTGAGACTGAGGACCTCGGTTTTTGACAGGCATACCAGCTTGGAGGTAGAGCCGTAGGGTGCAACAAGGAGCGTGCCTTGAAAACCTTTCTTGTTATTGTCGGTTTCATATCTATGTTTCTAACGCCCCCGATACAGGCACAGCACGCCACTGATTCCCTCGCAACGGGCAATGATTTTCTACGCCAGTGTGACGAATCGAGGGTAAATCGAAAGATGCGGTTGAGGTTAGTCAGTACATGCGCTGCATGGGGTACATCCAAGGCTTCCTAGAAGCACACACAACTTTGCTCGTGGTCTCCGGGGCCAAGCTTCCCTACTGCTACCCTCAGAATGTGGACACAGGTCAAGTCCGTAGGATTATCACGAAGTTTTTGAAGGACAACCCAGGAAAGACCAATCTACCGATATCCGTTTTGATGGAGAAAGCCTTAATCGATGCGTTTCCGTGTGTCGATGGATGTCGAGCCTGCTGCTGCAAGCTTCCGGCGGTCACTGCACAATAGACCTTGTGCGAGAAGTTGTGCGACAAAATCGGGGAACCTTCATTTATAATTAAGTGTGGGCACGGAGTGTGCCCGCTTTCGCCCTACCAACTGCCTGTAAATACCCAGCAACTTTGATGAGTTCGGCTCCCAATTCAATGAATTGGGCATTTCTGTTTATGGAGGGAAAATGCAAAAAACAAAAAGAAAGGTGAAACACCTGAAAACAGCACAGGCTGACGTTAAGCTTCAATTTCGGGGGAAGCGCATCGAACTTATTGTTGTGATCCCGCCGGCCATGGAGCGGCGTTTAGCGCGTCGCCTTCATGGTCGTATAGCCTGACGTCAAACTTGGGGCAGGAAGAGCGCTTCCTGCCCCGCGCACGATTTCCGGTAAAAGTCTGGGGCTCCCAGGCTCAGTCGAACTTAATACGTTTAGAGGCATCCTCGATGCGCTTGCGATGTTCCTCGCGGGTAGCCCGTTCTTGTGCATGGCGCTGCTCTTTCTGGGAACGCCGTTCACAGTATTGCCTATTGGTTTCGGAGATCGCCAGCTGAAGCGTATCGCGGTGGTAACGTTCAACCTCCTCGATGGTCGTTCCGTTCAGAACTACCGTCGCGCCGGCGACCCTCGCGATACCAGGTCTATGCATGGAGGTCCATCGAGGAGGATGGTTCCAGTTTTCGGTGAATAATCGTATCCACTCCGAGGATGGTTCGCGAGAAAGTGCAAAGGGGATCGAATATAAGGCGCTGCCCGGTGTTCCATCATTTCGTGGCACGGTGATATCTTCCACTATCACCCGCGTAATTTTGATGTCGTCAAATTCTGAACCTGCACCTACCGGCGAAGCTTCCGCCTCGGGACTCTTGCTTGTGGCAATTGTCGCCATGGGCTTTCCGATGGGTGGCGCAGTTTCGCGGATTCCGAGCAGTGTGCGAACAAGGTCCTCATAGTCCCTCTCCGAGTAAGGGTCGCCGACGAGATTGACGTAATATTTCCCTCGGAGCCAAGATGGCGCAGCTTCAAACCACGAGCCGCTTCTGAGAACGGGTATGAATTTGCGGGGGTTATGAGACGTCATGACTTCCGCGGTCATGATGTCCCCCTCGTAGCCGACGCCACCCTCGCGGGCATCGGAGCGTTGTTTGTAGCGGGGCGTGCAGACAATAACGACAAACTGATTATCGCGAATCGCCCGTTCCATGAATGCCGGCAGTTGATCTCCCGGAACCGCAGCCCATCTGTCGATGGAAACATCAACGCCGTCTGCTCTGAGGCGCTGCGCTAGGACGCGGACCCACTCACGATGTGCATCGTCATCCCAGGAATATGAAATGAATGCTGACCTGACGATGCCTCCTGCTGCTCCGTTCCTAGTCCGGATGGCTTTGCCGCATTTCTCATGGCGCCCCTATTTTACCGTTCCGTAAAATGGTAGGGGACTCTGCGGAAGGGATGTCCTTCGTACATCCCACATGCTGAGGAGAGGAAATTTCATGCCGTGTGCTTGTTCGTCGTCCAAGAAGAGAACGTACTATGCAAACATTCAACTGTTTACTGACTTGCAGAATGGGATGCCAGGTGGTTCGTCACCTCCCGCGGGCTCGGTGAAAGAGGTCACAGTTTGCTCGGAGTGCGGGGCAGCTGAATTTCTGATTCCGGAGGCAGAGCGGCGCTGGTTTGACATGGGATAGCGGGTGCCAGACCCTCCCCGCTGGTTACCATGCCGCCTGGGCATTACGAAAGTACAGTTACCCTACCTGTACCTTCGTAATCTTGACAGCGCGCCGTTTGGCGGTAGGATTGGGGTCAGGGGCGCTGGGTGTATCGGTGTTCCCACCCGTCCCGCAGAGCGGGAGCGGGTTTGCAATTCGCTCTTTGACAATTTTGGCTGAACAGTCCCGTCGGTAGTGGGGCCAAGGACGATTCCATAAGTCCTTTAAAAAGAATATTATGCGATAAGTCTTTGTGGCTCAAGAAGTTGCATCAAAATGTCGGACATTTTCGGTATAAGTCATTTATTTTGAATAGCATCGATAACAGGGGGAGGGGTAGGGGTAGGGGTAGCACGTGCGTGAGACCAGGCGCATACCCGAACGGTACAGGCCGGATTCCTGAACCACGAAGGAGCGAGCGTCTCAGGGAAGCTGAGAGCCGATGGCCGACAGCTTCACTGCGTCTGCTGTAATTTTGCGATCAGCTTCTGGGCGAGGTTCTCTTCCGACTCCGACCACAATACGCGTCCGCTAATGGCGCAATTCTTCTCCACAGCGCTCGAGAATGCCACCAGTTTGGCAATGTTGGAGCGGAGGTGCGCTTCGATGGCGGTGCTAAGACGCGCGCCTTCGTAAACAAAGGAGGTGTCAAGTCCGAAGTCCACTTGTATGTGGCCGTCGTCGGTGTAGATGCCGTCGTCGAATTGCACGCCGTGCACCAGGAAGCGCACCGCGACCGGGCGTTGCACCCAGCTATCGCCGTGCTCATCGTCGCTGGGCAGCCAGAGGTCCCAAAAGGCCTCGAAGACGAAAGCGAAGTCGTCATGCACAAATTCGCTGGCGATATCGGCGGCTTCCTCGGGTGAGATGCCCGGATTGAAGCGCTGCTCAAGTACGGTTGGTTCCGACCACGCCACCGGATGCACCGAAAGATAGGTGATGCCTTCGCGCAGAGCTGAGAAAGGAAACTGCCGCAGCACTCCGACGGCGCGCGACATCATCTCGTTCTCGCGGAAGCTGGGGAACCAGATGCTGAGATAAAGCGAGTCCGCCATCGCGTCATTGTAGCAACTAGCGGTTAACCGCAACTAACGGAGGCGGTGCGCGTGTGGGATCAATCCGTAGCGGCCCCCGGTGTGCCTGTCACCGATGACAGCCGACTGCTAGTTGCTAATGGTTAATTGCTAGTTGCTGAATTGCTATAAACTCGGAACTTGGGGGATGAGTGACCTCGGTTGGCGTGAGTCATGAGCAGGACATTCAGTCCAGACCCGCCGGATCTGGGGTGTTGGCGTCGCCGCAGAAGCAAAAGCTGGTTCTCAGTGTTCTGCTGATCGTTGCAACGGTGGTGCTTTACTATCCGGCAGAAGGTCATCCTTTCGTCAATTATGACGACAACCTCTACGTAACCGAGAACGCTCACGTCACTTCCGGCTTGCATTGGGACACCGCGAAGTGGGCGTTTACCACCTTCGATGAGGGTAACTGGCACCCCCTGACCTGGCTTTCGCACGCTGCCGATGTTCAATTTTACGGACTCAATCCTGCCGGGCACCACGATACAAACCTCTTCCTGCATGTGCTGAATGTCGTGCTCCTTTTCTGGGTGCTGCAGCAGGCAACCGGTTACATTGGCCGAAGCGCTATGGTGGCCGCGTTGTTCGCGCTGCATCCCATCAACGTCGAGACGGTGGTTTGGATTGCCGAGCGCAAGAACCTGCTCAGCATGACGTTTTTCCTGCTCGCTTTGGGCGCATATCGGCGTTATGCACTGAAGCCTGACGTCGGCCGATACTCCGTTGTCGCTCTCCTGTTTGCGCTGGGTTTGATGGCCAAACCTCAGGTCATCACTCTGCCCTTCGTTCTCCTGCTGTGGGATTACTGGCCGTTGCGGCGCATATCCTTCGCAGGTCACCACACTTTGCGGGAAACGGAAACTGCGGATATTCCCGAGAGAACGTTCTCGCAGATTGTACTCGAGAAGTTCCCTCTGTTCGCCCTGTCGGCGGTGAGTGCAGTCATCACGGTAAAGGCGCAACGGGCCGGCCATGCGTTCCGGCTGTATCCGCTCTCCATTCGCCTGGAGAATGCCGTTGTTGCCTATGCCAGCTATATCAAGAAAGCCGTCTGGCCGGTTGACCTTGCTCCTATGTATCCTCATCCCGGAAATGCCATCGCCACGCGGCTGGTACTCGCGGCGCTGCTCTTCTTGCTTTGTGTGACAGCCCTGGTCGTCGCGGAGTGGCGACGGCGTCGTTCTCTGGCAGTGGGATGGCTATGGTTCTTGGGTACGCTCGTGCCGATGATCGGCCTGGTGCAGGTCGGCACTCAGGCGATGGCTGATCGCTATGCTTATCTGCCATTGGTGGGCTTGTTCATCATGGTTTGCTGGAGCGTGGCTGAGTGGGCCAAGCAGCGGCAGATTTCCCATGCTTGGCTGCGCGGCGTGAGTTTTGTGGGGCTGTTCGCAATCGCCTCGGTTGCTCATCAACAAATCGGCTATTGGGAAGACAACATCGTTCTGTGGACGCGTACTTTGCGGCTTACCCAGAACAACTGGGTCGCCGAGGACAATCTCGGCGGGGCGCTGATGGAGCAGGGAAAGATCGACGCGGCGATCCCCCATTTCAGGGCAGCGGCAGCCATTTATCCGGGAGATCCCGTGAGTCACCTGGACATCGGCTTTTACGAGCAACAGCACAAGAACTGGCCGCAGGCTATCGAGCAGTATCAGGAGGTGCTGAACCTAACACCCAGCCCCAAGCTTCGAGCTGAGGCGTACAACAATCTGGCCCTCATTGAGCGCGATCTTGGCGACTACGCCGCCGCCCGCGACAACTTTCAGCGAGCAGTCAACGTGAGTCCCCGCTATAGCGGGGCCTGGATTGGCTTGGGATTGGCGGCGCAGAAAACTGGAGACCTGAGTGCAGCGATCCAGGCCTATTCACGTGCTGTAGAAATCCAGGCCTCCGACCTGGGTTACGTACTGCTGGCCCAGGCTCTGGAGCAAAGTAGCCGCAGGGACGAAGCCCAGGCAGCAACTCAGCAGGCCAGACGACTGTCGGGGAATTTCGCGGAGACTCAGCGGACCGCGGACCGCCTTCTAACGCAGTGACGCCGTGGTTATAATCGCCGCCTCCGGGGAAACTGATTGACGCCGGGTGAGATACAACGCGAGCAAGACGTGCGAATGCGCTCCGGAGGGTTGACCTCACAACGCAACCAGATACTCGCTCTTGGTTTTCTGCTGGCAATTGCGACGGTAGTTCTTTACTACCCTGTCAATAATCATCCCTTTGCCAACTACGATGATGCCGACTACGTGTTCGACAACTTTCACGTGAAGGCCGGTCTGCACTGGAGCACGATAACGTGGGCGTTTACCACCTTTGCCGCCGCCAATTGGCATCCTTTGACCTGGCTCTCGCACGCTGCCGATGTCCAGGTCTTCGAACTCAATCCCGGCCGGCACCATGATGTAAGCCTGCTCCTGCACACGCTGAATGTCGTCTTGCTGTTCTGGGTACTGCAGCGTGCAACCGGCTATGTTGGCCGCAGCGCGATGGTGGCCGCGTTGTTCGCTCTGCATCCCATCAATGTCGAATCGGTGGCATGGATCGCCGAACGCAAGAACGTCTTGAGCATGCTGTTCTTCCTGTTGGCCTTAAGCGCATACCGCTGGTATGCACTCAAACCTCAGGGCGGCCGGTATGCCGTTGTGGCAGTCCTTTACGCCATGGGGCTGATGTGCAAGCCCCAGGTCATCACCCTGCCTTTCGTTCTCCTGCTTTGGGACTACTGGCCGCTGCGGCGCATGTTTACGGACCGGCAAGAATCTAGCGCCAACGTCTTCTCGCCCAGCAGTTTCACCGACCTGGTGTGGGAGAAGG
>JBKQKT010000579.1:0-5045 GCA_052147365.1 Candidatus Korobacteraceae bacterium
GAGCCGAAAACAGCCCAGAAGGGTCCTACGCCACCCTAAATGGCCCGTGGTATAAGCGCCGTCTTTTTTTGCTGGCGGCAGGTCGAAATGGGTAACGAAATCGCGGCTTGCTGGCGGGTGCATTAGAATAGCGTCTCAGGCGGCACGCCGATGAATTACGCTCGTTCCACTTTCCGCAGCAGTTTTTCGCGCCTCTCGCCAGCTTTCGCTCTCCTATTAGTTCTAGCGGCCGTTCCGTTTCCCCTGCAGATCTCCGCCCAAAAGCAGGAAATCGTCTGGAGCCCGCAGGAGAAGCCGATTGCGGAGCAGATTCATGGCCTTCGTAAATTGCCTGATGACGTGAGGGCGCGCACCACCAAAGAACTGGCATTACAAATACGACAACTGCCGCCGACACCCAACAAGCTCCGGCTTGCGGATGGCTTGGCTAATCGGGCCACGGAAGGGGATTTTGGCCACGACACCTTGCAGGAAGTGGCGACCACATTGGCCGACACGCTGCTCCAGGAGCCAGCGCCGCCCGAGAAGGGCCAGCCTGCCGCGCCCTATGTCGAGCTGGCGCAATTGGTGCGTTACGAACACGTGCAGACGATGCTGGATGTTCCACAATTCAAGCAGGCCATGGCCAAGCTGGAAGCGGACGACCAGCTACGGCAGAAGGCCGATTTCACACTAACCGACCTCCAGGGCAAAACCTGGACTCTGAGCGCACTGCGCGGAAAGGTTGTGCTGGTGAACTTCTGGGCCACGTGGTGCCCACCGTGCCGCAAAGAGATGCCCGATCTGGAAGCACTCTACACTCGCTTTAAGGACCAGGGCTTCGTAATCCTGGCGATATCGGACGAAGAAGCCGACAAGGTGCAGCCGTTTATTGCAGAGCGCAAGATCACCTACCCGGTCATGCTCGATCCGGGAGGCAAGGTGAAGGAACTGTTTCAGGTTGAGGGCATCCCGAAAAGCTTCGTTTATAACCGCGAAGGAAAACTAGTCGCCCAGTCCATTGACATGCGCACGCAAGGGCAATTTCTGCAAATGCTGGCGCAGGCCGGGCTGCAGTAGCTCCCCCGGCTATTCCCAAAGCACTTCTTTGCTATCCTGACTTCGTTTCCATGCGCATCACCAGTCGCAAGACAGCCATCGCGTTTTTCGTCACCCTGGGCGTATTGCTGGCCGCCGCAGCGATGGTGCTCAACGTCAGTTGGATCATTATCAACTGGCGCGAACTGGTGCCGTTAATCCTGGGCGTGCTTTTCTTCGGCTTCATCATCGCCGGAGTCATTCTCAACACCATCTTTCTGGTACGTGAGATTCGCCGCAACGAACAGCAGGACAGCTTTCTCAATGCGGTGACTCACGAGCTGAAGACCCCCATCACCTCAATCCGCCTGTATCTGGAGACGCTGCAAAAGCGCAATCTGGACGACAAGCAGCGTAGTGAGTTTTACCAGGTGATGCTGGAAGATACGCAGCGGCTCAGCGGCACGGTCGAACAGGTACTGCGAGCGGCACGGGTCGTTCAGAAGAACGCCCCACTTTTGCGAGCAGAGGTCGCAATCGGCCCTCTGGTGCAGGAAGCGGTTGAGCTGGCGCGGTCGCGGCATCATCTCTCGCCCGAGGCTATGGACTGGGCGCAGGACGGGCGGCCCGCGGAGCAACTCACCGTGATGGGCGATCGCGAGGAACTTTTTACCGCGCTGTCGAATGTGCTCGATAACGCGGTGAAGTATTCTCCCTCGGACCCGAACATTCGGGTCGCGGTGGTGACGCCCGAGCTCCGACATGTCGAGATTCGCGTGCGCGATAATGGGGTCGGTATCCCGCGTGCAGAGCTGAAACGCGTTTTCAAGCGCTTCTATCGCGTGGTTTCACCCGAGTCGAAGGTGAAAGGCAGCGGTCTGGGCTTGTTCATTGTGCGCGCCATTGCGCTCCGCCACGGCGGGGCCGCCTACGCCGAAAGCGAAGGTACGGGCCGCGGTACTACAGTGACTATCCAATTGCCGAGGAATTCCAGGTGAGCGAGATCCTGCTGGTCGAAGACGAAGAACATCTGGCGCGCGGGCTGAAGTTCAACCTGGAGGCCGAAGGATACCCAACGAGTGTCGTCGGCGACGGCGAATCGGCGCTCGACTTGCTCCTGAAGGAGCGCAAAGGTTTTGACTTGCTGGTGCTCGACGTGATGCTTCCCGGCAAGGACGGCTTTGCGGTTGCGGCCGAGTTGCGCAAAGCCGGCAACTATATTCCTCTGCTCATGCTGACGGCTCGCGGGCGTCCCGAGGATGTCCTGAAAGGTTTCGGTGCCGGCGCCGACGACTACCTGCCCAAGCCGTTCGATCTCGCTATACTGCTGGCGCGAATCCGCAGCCTCCTGCGACGTCAGAATTGGGGGCGCACGCTACTCACCGATCCGCCGGCGGACGCGCGTGTTGCGGAATCCAAGGATGCCGACGCCTTGCGCGAGTTTGATGTGTACGCGTTCAATGGCAAGCAGGTGGACTTCGGAACGCTCGAGCTGCGGGCCAACGGAAAAATCTTTCGCCTGACGTTAATGGAGGCCGAGCTGCTGCGCCACCTCATCCGCAACAGCGGAAGGATCGTGTCTCGTAAATCCATCCTGGAAGAGGTGTGGGGGTTGCGCGAGGACACCGACACGCGCGCCATCGACAATTTTGTGGTTCGCTTGCGCAAATACATCGAAAAGGACCCATCTCATCCCGAGCATCTGCTGACAGTGCGAGGCGTGGGCTACCGGTTCTTGCCTGCTCCAGACCCGAAGTAAAGAGCCGAGTCGGTTTCAGCCGACGGCAGGCTCTTCGCCGGCTCAAAGGCAGGAAAGAATCGCTCAACGCGGCGCTGAAAGCTTGCCCTGAGGGCGGTCGAAGGCCACCGCTCTACCCGTGCCCGCCCGACTACACTGATTCCCAAACGCTCTAGTCCGACCTCTCCGAATAGACCTTATTCAGTTTCTTGTCCTTGGCCAGCTCGTTCTGGTCTTGGAGTTCCTTGCGCGCGCTGCCGCCGGTGTCCTTCGCCGCCTCGATGGCATTGGTCAGAACGAATGAGTATTGACTCAGTTCTTCCTCGGGAGATTGTTCCTTTAGCTTGCGAAGCTGCAATTGCCACTCGCTGTCGGCCTCGATCACCAGCTTCAGGCCTTTGCGCATGTCGGTCTTGTGCGAGCCATACATGTCAATGTTGTCATCGATTTCATCGAGCAGCGCAGTGAAGTCCTGCAGTAGATCGTGGATCTGCGTGGGACGGTCCTTACCGGCCTTGGCGTCGGCCCGAAGCTGCTCAATTGCCGTCATGCGTGCGCGGGCGAAACCAGTCATCAGTTCCAGACGCTTGTTGGGCCAGTCCGCGGATTCCCGCATCTCGTCGATTTCTTTCTCGTTCAGCGGATCACGGTGCTGGGCGCCGGCGCCAGTAGGGGCGAGAATGAACGTGAGCACAGCGAGCCCTACCAGCCAATGGGCCTGTCGCATTACGATTTCCCCTTCGGTTCGGCTTGGGGTCCCCACATTCTGACCATCAGCTCCGAGCGAATTTGCTCGATTTCATCGACTGCCTTGCGTACCGGATCGCGGTCCTCGAAGGCAAGCGTTTCGCCGATATCGTGCATCCGCTTGCCCAGCCTGCGCAGGTCAATTTCAGTTTCCTTCAAATGTTTCCCCGAGGCCGACGCGGCATCGGCCGCTTTATGCGCATACTCGACTACTTCACGGATATCAGCCTGTCCCTTTTCAACCTCACCTTTGTTGAAGAGATTATCGGCCTCTGCCAGTTGGCGGTGGGCGTATTCCAAACAGAGCTTGTTCTGCTCGACGCCGGTGGACTTGTCAGCGCGTGCCTTCAATTCCGAAGCGGACTCGTTTCCCGCCAGTGCGAAACCTGTTAGCACGAAGACGGCCACCAAAGATGAAAACGGAACGCGCATACTCAAGCCTATCTCATAAAATAAATCATTTCGTATCAGGGCACGGTTGGACAGACCACGGAAAAGTCGGCGCACGCGTGTTTTGTGCCAGGGTACGACTTCAGTCGTCCCGACATCGTTTGTTTTTGTGTGGGCGGGTAGTGCGGGCCTTTCAGGCCCGCGTCCTCGCCGTCATTAAGATCCGAGTCGGCTTCAGCCGACGACAGGCTCTCCGCCGGCTGAAGCCGGCTCCAATTCAAGCCTCAACGCAGCGCTGAAGCGCCGCACTACCCGTGCCCACCCGATCACAGTAATTCCTAATAGCCTCCTACTTCTTGCTCTGATACTTGTCCGCGTGTTTGGGATCGAGTGCCATCAAACGGTGCCGCGCCTGCCATTCCTGATCGGGAAGCTTGCCGGCATCCGCAGACAGGAAACGCTGATAATAATCAACCGCCTGGGGCACTGCCTTTAAATAATCGTAGGTAGTAGCTCGCAGGAAGTAAGACGCCGGATCCTCAGGTAAGAACTTGGCACGGTAGTCCAGCGCCTTTAAGGCGAGCTGATAATTCTTGTTTGCCGCTGCCACTACGGCCAGATTGCCGTAGGCCTCTATTAACTCCGGTTTCAGTTGCACGGCTGTCAGTAACTCCTGTTGCGATTCCGGGTATTTCTTCACGTGCATGAGCAGCGAGCCAAGCGCGTAATGCGCCTCCGCATCCTTGGGCATGTTCTGCACGGCAATGCGAAATTGCTGCTCTGCTTCGCCATACTTCTCGGCCTTCAAGTACAACGTGCCGAGTTCCAGTGCAGCCCGGCCATCACCGGGACTGGCCTGCAATCCTTTCTGTAACTCCTGAGCTGCTTCGTCATTCTTGCCCTCTTCCGCCAGCAGCCGTCCCAGTTGGACACGCGCATTATTGTTCCCAGGATCAGCAGCCAGGACCTTGTGCAACGCTGCTTCTGCCTCGGGATACTTCTTCTGTTTGATATAGACGTTGGCGAGTCCGAAAAGTGCGGGCTGTGACTTCGGATCGAGTTCGGAAGCGGTGCGAAACTCTCGCGCAGATGCGTCAAGGTTGCCCTGCTTTTCCAACAACAAAGCGGCGGCGAGATGCGGCTCGGGATTCTT
>JBKQKT010000580.1:0-2663 GCA_052147365.1 Candidatus Korobacteraceae bacterium
GTCGATCCCGGGCAAGTAACCGCCCACTATGACAAGGGAGTGCTAAAGATCAAGCTTGCCAAAAAGGCGGAAGCCAAGCCCAAGCAGATCAAGGTTAATGTTGGCAGCGAGAAGACCCTCGAAGCCAAGGTTCACGGCAAGGCCGCCTGAGAAACAGGAGTCCGTGAGAGAAATTGGGAGGCGGATTTCTCGCCTCCCGTTTGTTTCTCACCCCGGCTCGGTCGTTTTCGCCAAGAAGGGTCGCTTTTATGAACGCAACCAGTATTTCCTTCGGTCTGCTGTTTGTGCTTTTCGTTATCGTCCTGCTCCACCGGATGCGCACTCTGAAACCGCAGTTAGCCGGGTTTCGATCACAAAGGATGTGCCCATTCTGTGGATTGATCACATCTCGGACAAAAGAACGTTGCTTGGAATGTGGCGTGGCTAGCGTCTCGGGACGCCGGGGGTGATCCGATTGGGGAGCACCGCGCCTTTGTTCACGTTCCCTTGAAATGTCGTGAGTCCAATCTTCGGCGTCCTCTCCGAGACTCACGCTTAACCAGTCCATCGTCACGGACTCAGATGGCTGGAGGCCCTCATGAAATACTTCCGGCTTGACCATCCACCGGATCGACTCATCCTTTGTAACCGTTCTAAGTGCGGAGACATCGCCGATTATCTGGAAGTCAACGAACATGGCGGCGAGAACTGCTTATGCGCTGCCCACACGAGCAGTGAACGGCACGTTTCAGTGCTGCCGAAGGGCGTTTGTGCTGAATCGCACCGGAACCGACCTGCTGCCTAGCCCTGCTCCGCATCGCTATGACTAAACTCAACCTTCATGGCGAACCCGTGGCGGATTATGTCCGCCACAGTACGAACTCAGGAGAGTACTGCGAAGTCACTTACCGCCTGATGTCGGATGGCGTCCTCCTGAAGCTAATGGCTTGGGGTCGGTACAGTGAAGCTCGGGGCAAACCGGCGACATCATATAAGAGCGGTTGGAAAATCGCCAAGCTGACGCCCGAAATCACGGCTAATCCCGACCTTCTCCTGACGCTAGGCTTCCAAAAGAAAGAGCGATAGCTTCTGCGCCGAAATCCGTAGCTCCCCAATGTTTCCGGCTCTGCGATCTGTGAGGTTGCCAAGCAAATCGTCAGGACTGAGCAGTTTGGATCAGCGGAGCCATGCTTCTCAAGCCTATGCTTTGCTTAACAAGCAAATGAAACAGCGAAGCAAAGCCTCTGGGCAATGGAAAATGGGCCGCATCAATAAACTGACACCCAAACTGCGCAAAGCTCCGCAACCGCCTCTCTCATACGCTGGAGCACCTGCTGATTCAAACCGAGCCAAGAGACCACCGCTCGTCCAGCCCTCTGCTCCCGACTCAGAACTGAATCCCGGTGATCGCGTCGAGGGTTTAGGCAACTTCGGAAAGCCGACTGGAGAATTCGGAACAGTTGAGCAAACGAACGAAGACGACGCGCTCGTAAAGTGGGATGACGACGTTCGAATGAGACTGCACCAGCCTTGGCTCAAGAAGGTCAGCAAGAAAGCTCATCCCCTTGCCAAGCCAGCAAGTTCATAGCAGATGCGCTTCAAAGGTGGGATAGTCTGCTAGATTGCGTTGGTTTTGCCGACCTACCGTCCACCCTATTCAATCAGTCGGGGAAAGAGCACAATTCCAACCTGATCCGTATTGCTCAGTTTGCAATTCGCCCTGAGGCTACTCTAACCGTCGATGAGGTTGTCCAACCATCTGGCGAGCCATCAAGAGACGAGGAAGATTGAGGTTCGTTACGATCCGGAGCAACTGAGCCCCCGCTGCAATAAGTACAAGCGAGGGTGTGAGGAATATTGAGGGCGGTTGGCACTTCGAGCATGCCCTCTACTCCAAAATGAAAAGGCTGAACATCAGTCCCGCTGATTTCGTGGACAACTGACCATCCCTAACAACTCCAGGACTTCTTCGTGTCTACTACACCTCTTTGCCACTTGGAAAACAGGCACAGACGTGTCGAAGTGTCGAGTCCGTCAAACGCGGTCGACAGTCACTCGGCGGGCCAATTATGCAGACTAGACCCGTATTTTCTATAACTTATAAGTTGACATTCAGTGGAAGACCACTTGCAAGGAGCCCCCTATGCAAAAGAGCCGGGGCAGCCGAGTGACCCAATGCGAGATCCGCGACATCACCCAGCCCAGACACGCCAAGGCGGCGCTGCGGGATTCCGAAAATCGCTACCAGCGACTCTTCGAAACGGCCAAAGACGGAATATTGCTTCTCGATTTTGAAACGGGACAGATCACCGACGTGAACCCGTTTTTGATCGAGATGTTGGGCTATACGCACAGTGAATTCGTGGGGAAGAAACTCTGGGAAGTTGGCCTCTTTAAGGATACTGCAGCCTCCCAGTCCGCCTTTAGCGTTCTGCAAGCGGAAGGGATCATCCGCTACGAGAACTTGCCACTTGAAACCAAAAACGGACGGCAAATCGCGGTAGAGTTTGTCAGCAACGCTTACACCGTCGATGGAACGCAGGTGGTTCAGTGCAACATCCGTGACATCACCGAGCGCAAACGCGCCGAGAAGGTGGCCCAAGAGCACTTACACCAGGCAAGCAAACTTGAAGCCGTCGGCCGCCTCGCTGGTGGAGTGGCCCACGACTTCAACAACCTCTTGG
>JBKQKT010000581.1:0-5779 GCA_052147365.1 Candidatus Korobacteraceae bacterium
CACGCGGATGCCAATGTAGGTCAGGATGAATCCCGCGATGCCCATGCAAATCAGAAAGATGATCTTGCCGACTCCTAATGATCCGCTGTTAATTACGCTATCTAGGGGAACGAATACGAGGAGCAGAAGTCCAATCTCTCGGACTGTTTCCCCCAAAAGTTCAAAACGATATCTGCGTGTATCCTGCGGCTTCGGTACAGGTGATTCCAACATGCCTTTAGTAATCGCATCGGGGAGGATACCACTTGTACCATAGTTACCTTGACAATTTACGAATAAAATGTCACAGGGCCCACAAGTTCACACTATCACAGATGAACCCTTAAGCAATTAAGTTGCCAAACTTTACAAATGATGACACGTTGCCCGACTCAAACTGCACCACTACCCGTCTCACCCATGAAACATCAAGATGTGGGCATGATGCTGCACCCACATCCCGGCGCCCAGCACGACGAAAACTCCGACCAGCAGGACCGCGACCCGCCGTAAGACGTCATCCTGCTGCGGAGCAACTTTTGCGATCAGCGCCCCCAGGAGTAGGCCCATGAGCAGGCCTCCAATATGCGCCGCGTTATCGGTGCCAGCCATCACCGCTCCAAAAAATAGGTTGTAGCCCACGAATACCACGACACTGCGCAGCGTCCCGCTGAGCGCGGCGCGCGGCACCGAAAACTCGCCGAGATAGAAGGATGCGAGCAGGGCCCCAGCGATCCCAAAAATCGCGCCGGAAGCGCCCACGCTCAAAATGACCGGATTCCAAATGATGCTACCCAGGCTCGCCGCCAGACCGCAGATCAGATACATCAAGGCAAAGGTCCAATGGCCGTAGACCGATTCCGCCAGCCTGCCGAGACCCCACAAGCACCACATGTTGAAGCCAATATGCAGCAGTCCCGCGTGAATGAAAACGCAGGTCAGCAGCCGCCACCACTGCCCGCTGACCGTCAGCGGGCCAAAATTGGCTCCCCACTGCACCAGGTCGCGGCCCGAGGGATTGTCGAACATCGCGACGCCAGACAACGCCATGGCCAGAAACACCGCGACATTAATCCCGAAAATAGCTTGCGTGACCGCCATCGATGTGGATTGACTCCGCATCCACGGCACGGTCTCAACTCGCTGAACAGGCAGGTCTTCGCCGCGCTTCGCAGCTTCGTTCTGCACACACCACTGACAGAGCTTCTTGCCGAAGCTGAGCCCCGGAAGCTGACGGCCGCATTGCACGCAATTTGCCATGAAAAGATTGAAGCCTGCAGTGCCTCTCGTGTCAATGGAGCGCCGGGCGTCCCCGCCCGGCCACAAGAGCGCGCGGTCACCGCGAATCCACTTTACCCATATAGAATACAAGGATTATGAGCACCACGAATTTATCTTCACCTAAGTCTATTGAAGCTGCCGCGAAGGAAGCTGGCGCAAACTCGTCCCCTGAGCCTCGCCCCTCGAACTTCATTCGCGACACCGTCATTGAAGATGTGAAAACAAAAAAGTACGGCGACGCCGTCATCCAAACCCGCTTTCCTCCCGAGCCCAACGGCTATCTGCACATCGGCCATGCCAAATCCATATGTCTCAACTTCGGATTAGCCGACGAGTTCGGCGGCAAGACCAATCTGCGCTTCGACGACACCAACCCGGAGAAAGAAGAGCAGGAGTATGTGGACTCGATCCTAAAAGATGTTCGCTGGGTCGGCTTCGAATGGGATGGCCTCTACTACGCTTCCGACTATTTCGATCAGCTCTACGAGTGGGCGGTCAAGCTGATTAACGAGGGCAAAGCTTACGTCGACGATCTCAGCGCTGACGAAATTCGCCAGTATCGCGGCACGCTCACCGAACCCGGCAAAGAAAGTCCGCACCGCAATCGCGACGTGACAGAGAATCTCGACCTGTTCGAGCGCATGCGCAAAGGTGAATTCCCCGATGGATCACGCGTGCTGCGGGCCAAAATCGACATGGCTTCGCCCAACCTGAACCTGCGCGACCCGATCATGTATCGCATCCTGCGCGCCGAGCACCACCGCACCGGCGGCAAGTGGTGCATCTATCCCATGTACGACTACGCGCACGGGCAGTCGGATTCCATCGAGCATGTGACCCATTCCATCTGCACGCTGGAATTCGAAGATCATCGCCCGCTCTACAACTGGTTCATTCAGCAACTCGGGATTTTCCCGTCGCAGCAAATGGAGTTCGATCGTCTCAGCCTCACGTACACCCTGCTCAGCAAGCGCAAGCTGCTGATATTGGTGCAGGAAAAACACGTCACTGGCTGGAATGACCCTCGAATGCCGACGCTCTCTGGAATCCGCCGCCGAGGCTACACCCCCGAAGCCATCCGCAATTTCTGCGCGGCCATTGGAGTGTCGAAGACCAATGGCACGCTCGAGCTTGCCATGCTCGAACACTTCGTTCGCGAAGACCTTAACAAGCGAGCGCCGCGCGTAATGGCCGTGCTCCGGCCATTGAAAGTGGTCATCGATAACTATCCTGAAGGCCAGGTCGAGGAAGTCGACGCGGTCAATAATCCGGAAGACGAAAGCGCAGGCAAGCGCAAAGTTCCTTTTTCGAAGGTACTCTACATCGAGCAGGAAGACTTCCGCGAAGATCCTCCCAAGCAGTATTACCGCCTGTCTCCCGGACGCGAAGTACGCCTGCGTTACGGATACTTCATCACGGCAAAGTCGGCGATCAAGAACGACAAGGGAGAAGTGGTCGAGGTGCATTGCACGTATGACCCGGCGACGCGCGGCGGCAATGCTCCCGATGGACGCAAAGTGAAATCGACCATCCACTGGGTTTCAGCCGCCCATGCCATCGACGCGGAAGTGCGCATGTACGACAAGCTTTTCACCAAGGAAGATCCGAACCAGGTCGAAGATGGTCAGGAATTTACCGCCAACTTGAATCCGAATTCGCTGGAGGTGATCGCACAGGCCAAGCTGGAGCCATCACTCGCAAACGCCCCAGTCGAGAGCCGTTATCAGTTTGAGCGTCTGGGATATTTCTGCGCGGATCCGGATTCCAAGCCCGGAAGTCTGGTCTTCAACCGTACCGTGGCTCTGAAAGACACCTGGGCCAAGGTCGAGAAGAAGAACGAGAAAAAAGCCGGCAGGTAGATTAGCAAACGCTGGAGCAACGGGCATCCTCGCCCGTCCCCAGCGAGACAGAGTCGTGTAGAGACGCGGGTTGCCGCGTCTCCCTCACAGCACCTTGCAGGCCTCCTCAAACTCCAGCCGTGGACTGCGCGGGAAAAGCTTGCTCCCATCTCCATAGCCCAGGTTGCAGAGAAAATTAGCCTTCCATTTACCGTCGGGAAAAAATTCGGCGTTCACCTTGCCCGCGTCAAAGCCTGACATCGGTCCACAATCGAGTCCCACGGCGCGAGCGGCGATGATGAAATACCCACCCTGCAGTGAACCGTTGCGGAAGGCCGACTCGTCAATCAATGGCTGATTCCCCACGAAATAAGAACGCATGTCGGCATGGGGGAACAGTTTGGGAAGCTTCTCATGGAACTCCGTGTCCCACGCAACAATAGCCGTGACCGGCGCAGCCTTGGTTTTTTCCACATTCGACGGAGCAAGCGCGGGCAACAGCCGCGCCTTCGCAGCCTCGCTCACGAGAAATACGAAGCGCGCCGGAGATGAGTTCGCGCTGGTCGGCCCCATCCGCGCCAGTTCGTAAGCTTCGCGCAGCGCCTCAACCGGAACGCGCTTCGGGAGCCACGCGTTGTGCGTGCGGGCCTGGTGGAATAACTGGTCAAGCGCATCGCTCGAAACTCTCGTCGGATGTGCGGCTGCTTCCCTGTTTGGTGTCATCGCCCCTGCCTCAATGGTTTTGACTACCGTTGCTTGGATGCCTCGGACCAGCAAAAGAATCAGGTTCGGATGACCCAGACCATCCCGCGGCAGCATCATCTGCAAGTCATGCGCCGCACGGCTCTCAAAAGAAGTCGCCTCATTGCTCCCACGGCCGGCCCGTATGCACCATCCACAAATCGGTATCTGGCGATGCAATCACTCCAAACGGCATCCAGAAATAACCCCTCTGACCCCAGTCGTCTCCCCAACTGTTCTGTATGAGCGCCAATTGCCTCGCCAAATCGAATCCGAGGCAAAGTACTTCGTGCCCCCCCTGCTGCTCTTCACTCGGCAGCGGGGAAGGCATGATGCCAGTTTCCGCAACCTGATCCGACATAAAAGATTCATAGACCACGAATCCCACCAGCACCGGCCAGGGAATAGGATCAGCCAGGCAACTGAGAAAGTCCGTCAGGGTTCCAATGCGGTGATAAGCGCCGGTCTTATATTGCACTGCGTTCTGTGCTTGCTGCGGCGTGGGACGCGTGAGCTTGCCTTCGACATAAGGGTAAAATGCCTCCTCGCAACAACCCAGCGTCGTAAGCACCTGGCAGCCGGTACGAGGCATGGCGCCATCATCGCGTGGAAAGGAACCATCGGCGATGAGTTCCTCCACATATAGGCACTGCGGGCTCAAGATGGGCGACTTCTGCTCGTACTTCCGGGCGATCCACTCGCGCGCCGATGAAAAAGCGTGCCCAGTGCAACTGCCTTCGTCGCCCTGATCCTTGATCGGCCCACCCCACAAACGCAAGTCGACGAGTTGCGGCAGCGGCCGCACCGCCGATGACGACCGGTACATCCGATCCCGCACATCATGCACATCTCGCAGAGCGCCAAAGCAGCGGCTCTTCACTGCAGCCGCCCGAAGGTCGCCCAGCGCACAAAGCTGGAGTGCTCGTGCAGCCTCAACCTCGGCGTCACGGCATCGACCGCCGCGTTGCCCGTCTTCGCCACCAGAGCGCTGTTATATTCAGCCGCAAACGTCGCGAATCTGTAATTTGTAACCCTCATCTTTGGCGATACCGCCGCGTTCTGGCAGGAGGGGATAACAGCCACGACCGCTTGCACCGTCCCCGCCACTAAGTCAGAGAGAATGGTGATCTTTGCCTGTGTATTAGGGTCCTTAACCTGCGCGACCTGCAGCACCAGTGCCTGATCCGCCTGATAATCGCTGACCGCAGATTGCAACTGCTGGCAGACACCAGGCGCCGCCCCCGACGAGGCTCTCGCGAAGTCTGCCGCCAGCGTCTTGATCGCGAGTGCGTCCGCATTGATCTTCGCCGTCAGATCTCCGTTAACTGGCTGTCCATCGGCTACGGCGGCGATTTGCAGAATATTGACCAGCGCCGGAGCAGCCGCAGCCAGAATAGAATCGACGGTGGACAACCAGGCCGTCGAGCAGCCCGCACACAACATGGCAAGAGATAGAGCACTGATAAGAACGGTTCTCATAAGACAACCTCCTGAATAGTTACAACGTACTATAACTTGGTTGACGTAATAGCCGAGTAAGGTGACGGCAGCCAATGTGCGACAACGACGGCGAGTGGAGCGCAGATGGCGGCAGCAGTGGCATGGTTATTCCAAAACGCGGCAATCGCAGGCGTCGCGCAGTTCGCCAGAGTCGTGAGCAGTAAGATAATGGTGGGACAATACGCCGCATACTTTTTCATAATTGTGTCTCCTGAGATTAGTTAGTTGAGAGGTACGCCTGGCGCTGAGAGACGAAAGCTATCCCGGTCAGACGTTGATGCCGCACTCCTATCCCGCCAACGGGGAGCGCTTGGTTGATTGCAGGCGACGGCGTATGATCCACACCCGGGTCGAAGCGGCTGCATCCGACGAAAACAATTCTTCAACCGTAAATTGCCGTGAAAATGTGCATGGAATGGTTTACTCTCGACAAGTGCCCC
>JBKQKT010000582.1:0-3249 GCA_052147365.1 Candidatus Korobacteraceae bacterium
TTCACAGAGACACGGAATTCAAGTCTTCTCGATCCGTCCAAGAAGGACCGTTTTGCGCGCTACCGGGCAGTTGCATCCCACAGCAGCCTTCGGGTATTGAGCCTTCATGCCTCTCTAACCCGGTAGCCGAATACGCCTATGCCGCGAAATCTACCGCTGTAGTAAGCTTAGGCAGAGAAGTAATGGCCTCGGAAAAGGTCTTAATCGTCGACGACGAGAAGCTGGTTCGTTGGTCTCTCCGGCAAAAGTGCGAAGAGTGGGGTTATCACGTACTGGAGGCTGACAACGGCACGGCTGCGCTTCGCGTGGCCCAGCATGAGACACCCGACCTCGTGCTTCTGGACGTGCGCCTGCCCGACTCCAACGGTATTGAAATCCTCGAACAACTGAAGAAATCGGGTGACGCGCGTGCCATCATCATGATTACGGCTGACCCGCAGCTCGAAGACGTCAAGACCGCCCTCAAACTTGGGGCCTATGATTTCGTGGGTAAGCCCCTGGACTTCGACGAACTTTCGGTCACCGTTAAGAATGCGCTGGAGACCACGCGGTTGCGCTCGGAGGTTGAGTCGCTGCGCGGTGAAGTCCGGCGTCGCACCGGATACCATAACGTAGTCGGCGTGTCTCAGAAAATGGCCGAACTGCTGGGATTCGTAAGCAAAATAGCCTCCAGTGAAGCTACGACGATCCTGGTCCAGGGCGAAAGCGGTACGGGCAAAGACCTAATTGCCAAAGCCATTCACTACCAGAGCAGACGGCAGGACAAGCCGTTCATTGCCATCAACTGCTCGGCGATTCCTGAAACGCTGATGGAGGCGGAACTCTTCGGCCACGAGAGGGGCGCATTCACTGACGCGAAGGCTATGAAGAAGGGCCTGTTCGAAATGGCCGACGGCGGCACGCTGTTCCTGGACGAGATTGGCGAGCTCTCACCGTTGCTACAGGCGAAGTTGCTGCGGGTTCTGGAAGATCAGGTGATACGCCGTGTGGGTGGTGTCCGCGACATGCAGGTGGACGTGCGCGTGATCGCCGCGTCGAACCGCGATCTGGAACGCGCAGTACGTGACAGCACGTTTCGCCAGGACCTTTACTACCGCCTGGCGATCATTTCGATTTTTCTGCCGCCGCTGCGCGAACGCAAGGAAGACGTTCTGCCGCTGGTGGACTACTTCATCGGACGTTACAACCGCAAGTTCCGCAAGAACGTAAAGGGCATCACGGACGAAACCCGCAAGCTGATGCTCAAGTACGACTGGCCGGGCAATGTGCGCGAACTGAAGAACGCGGTCGAGCGGGCGATGATCCTGGAGGAAGCCGAGAATCTCAGTCCTGAGTACCTGCCATTCGCGGTGGCGAGGCAGCAGTCACCCTTCACTGCATTTGAGCTTTCCTCGGGAAACAATGGCGGAGCTGCCGGAAGACAACTTCCCGACGGACGCAGCCTGCCACAGTTACATATTCCGGAGGGGGGCACTTCTCTGGAAGAGGTCGAGCGGGAGTTGGTGGACATCGCCATGGCGCAGGCCAATGGAAACCAGACCCATGCCGCTCGCCTGCTCGACATCAGCCGTGACGCGCTTCGTTATAAGCTGAAGAAGTTCGGGCTCATCCACGCTGAAGAGGACGAACCCTCAACCGCCACGCCATAGATAACGTTGCAGCTGGGACCCGCCGAGGGGGCTCTCCAGGGCACACGGACTTAGTCAACCTGACCAAAAAGTGGCCACCGCGGAGGAACAGCCATGCGAAAGCTCGCGATTGTTGTTGTCGTCCTTATTGCTATTGTAGTCGTCGTTGCTCTTGCACTGCCCCACCTGATTGACGTCAATCAATATCGCGGTCAGATACAGGCCCAACTGCAGCAGCGGCTCAACCGGCCCGTGCAACTGGGTGAGATGTCTCTCGGCGTTCTTCCGCTTCGGGTTGCTGTCAAAACGGTCACCATCGGCGACGATCCCAGTTTCCACAGCAGCGTGCCTTTTGCCCAAGTTGGCGAGCTCGACGTCAGCATCGCGTTTCTTCCGTTGCTCAGTAAGAACATCGAGGTGGACAGCCTGGAGTTGAAGCAGGCAAAGATTGAAATCATCCGCAACGCGCAAGGCGTGTGGAACTTTTCCACGGCAGGAAGCGGCCCGGGGGTTGCACCCGCGCAACCGGCGGCACCGAGCCAGGCTCAGACACCCGCGAAGCCGACTCCAGCAGAGGCAGCGCCTTCCTCGTCCGGCGGGTTCTCATTAGGCAAGCTGCAAATCACTGACGGCCAGATTGCAATTGCTGATTATTTGAAGCATCAATCCCGTGCTGTTTACGACCACATTGACCTGACCCTCAAAGACTACGCGCCAGGTAAGCCTTTCTCGATCGACGCTGCGGCCCGCCTGCCGGGTGGCGGTTCGCAAACCTTGCAACTGACGGGGGATGGCGGGCCCGTCAACAACGCGGACTTCGCCAGCACCCCCTTCAAAGGAAGCGTCAAGCTTAAGGAGGTCGCGCTTTCGGGAGTGCAGAAGTTCCTGAACGCCGCTGCGCTGCAGGGCACCGATGCAGTAATTTCCGGCTCGACCGATTTGTCCAACACAAACGGCAAGCTGGCCGCCAACGGTTCGTTGAAGTTCGACAAGGCCGTGATTCGCGGAGTGGAGGTAGGCTATCCCATCTCTGCCGACTTCGACCTCACAGCTGACCTCGCGAACGACCTGCTGCAAATTAGGCAAGGGTCGCTCAAGCTCGGATCAACTCCGCTGTCGGTCAAGGGAACCATCAACTCGCATACCAGCGCGTCGGTCATGGACGTCAATGTGGTCACATCGAATGCTTCAATCCAGGAAGTGGCGCGACTTGCAGCAGCATTCGGCGTGGCCTTCAGTCCCAACGCCAAGATCGCTGGGCAGATCTCCGCCGACGTGCACGCGCAGGGACCGGCCGACATGCTCGCGCTCAACGGCAACGTTAACGGACGGAACCTCGAGGTGGCCGGCAGCGACATCCCACAGCCGGTGCGTGTGCCTGCGATCGATCTGGCCATGATGCCACAGCAGATTCAGTCGAACAACTTCATCGCAACATCTGGCGCCACGAGCGTAGCTGCGCAGATTACGCTGTCGCAATACACCGGAAATTCGCCCAACGTAAACGCCACCGTCAAGACCATCAACGGCAAGGTGGAAGAGCTCCTAGGCATCGCCAAAGCGTACGGCGTGAGTGCAGCGGAAGGGATAAGCGGCAGTGGCAGCGTCACTCTCGATCTTC
>JBKQKT010000583.1:0-4178 GCA_052147365.1 Candidatus Korobacteraceae bacterium
GTTGAAGGCCCCATCGCAGAAGCTGGTGTCACCGGTGTTCGAATCGAGATCGATAGGTTGATACGGAGTGTAGACCTGGCCGCTGCGATAGCGGTAGATGCCACCCAGCAGAAAGCCGTTCGCGAAACGGCCGAGCAGGGTGTCGCCTTTCACGAATTTGGGAACGTTGTAAGTGTATCCAATGCCAAGTGTATTAGGGAAGTCATTGCCGCTGAGCCCGCGCTCGGCAACGCCGGGGTCAAGTGGGTTCTGAGAAAAAGCGTTCGTGCTGCCTCCGGCCCCGGTGCTGCGGAATCCGTCGGTGGCGTTGTTCATGGCCTTGTTAAAAGTGTAGGAAACCGTCGAATTGAGACCGTGGTAGTTTTGCGTGGTCAGGTTCAACTCGAGCGCGTTGTAGTTAGCCCATCCGCCGTTACTGGTCTGAATAAGATCCCCGAAGTTGCAATTCGGGCGTCCGTATCCGTCGGCTGAAGGGTTGGAGCAAAGCGACACGCCGGAATAGAACTTGGGGAAGGCCGAGACTACAGGGAGCAGGAACGGATTGGCGTCGATCGATTGAAAATCGTCGGTAGTCTTGGAACCGACGTAGCGCACCTCACCAACAGCAGCATTGCCTATCTGATGTTGGATTCCGAGGGTCCAGGTTTGCACATATGGCGTACGGAAATTGGTTGGGAAAGAGTCTACGACATCCTGGCCAGGGTCTCCGCCAGTGGGTAACGAAGGCAAGTTGAGCGTGCGAAAATCCGCGTTGAAGATTGAGCCGTTTGAAGGGAGGCAAGCATTGGAGCCACAAAGGAAAGCGCCATCGTTGGTCACCGGCGCTCCATCGGCGACCAGCAGAGCAAGGTTATAGTACGCAGGGTTCGCATTGATGGCGTAGCCAGAGCTGACGACCAGTTTTTTGTCGAAGTCCGGATTCCAGGCCAAGCCGATGCGAGGCTCGAAGTTCGTATAAACCTGAGGAACATAAGGCACGGTGCGAACGCTGAGCGGCAGCGAAGGATCCCAAAACGCTGTGGCGGGGTTGCTTTCGCGGGCGACGGTTTGTGAGTGCAGCTTATCGATCACATCGCTAAAAAACTCCCAGCGTATGCCGAGATGCAGAGTCAACGTGGGGAAGGCCTTCCAGTCGTCCTGGAAGTAGGCGGCAACGTCCGGTTCGGTGAAAGGGACGGTCAGATCGCCGTTCGCCAGATAAGCGAAGCTGGATGCGCCCGGCGGAAGTGATGCATCCTGGGCGCCCAGCAGGTTGCTGAGTGTTGCGTAGTTGGGTTGGCCGTTGTAGTAGAAGATGCCGGTGTCAGGTGAGTTCTGGTAATCGAATTCGCCGCCAAACAGGAGCGTTTGATGGCCATGAGTCCAGGTAGCGTTGTTTTGCACTTGGGTGACCTTCACCGTGTTGCCTTGCGGGAAATCGGCATCTCCGCCGAAATTCGACTCATCGAGTCCCCCATTGAAGTTCACTTCCGCAGGACACACGCCGAAATTCGAGACCACGCAATTGGGAAATGAGCCACTCTGGAAGTCGACTTTGGAATCCTGGTAGCTATAGCGCAACTGGTCGACGAAGTTGGCGGTGAAGCTATGTGTCCAATCGGCGCCGATGTCGTAAGTCTCCGAAGGTTCGCTGATCCAATCGCCGGCGGCGATCCCATCGGGGCCCGCCAGCCCCAAGGCAAGCTGTTTCTGGTAAAGGAATCGTAAGAAGAAGCGATCTTTTCCGGTGGGCTGCCAGTCGAGTCGAGCAAGTTGCTCCTGGTCGTTGGTGGGACTGGTAATGGACCGTGTAACGCCGGCAACTTGAATGTTGGCGGTGGCGCCATTTGCGTCGGTAACACTTTCCAGGCAAGCACCGCCACCCGTATAGGTGTCACCGGCGGGGCATAGGCCGGCTGGAACCGGAATGGGCTGTGGATTGCCGGCCGCAATGGAATATGGGCCAAAGCCCGCGACCGTGGCTGCGCCAGGATCGCTGGCAAATGTCGAATGAATGGCGCCGAGGCCAGCGGCGCCGGGAACAGGAGTAAGAAAGGGGAAAGATTCGGAGGGCGCCATACCGGTGCGCACTCTGTCCCAATAGGTACTGAAAAAGAAAAAGAGCCTATTTCTCAAAACCGGACCGCCAATGGTTGCTCCGGGGCGATTCTCCACGTAGCGCGGAAGTACCGGGGTTGCAATCAGGAGTGGGTTCTTTTCGCCGTTGCTCATCGAACTCATGAATTGGCTTTGATAAAGATCGAAGCCGTCGCCATGGAACGAGTTAGTTCCGGATTTTGTGATGTAGTTCTCTACCGCGCCGGCGTTGCGGCCATACTGTGCGCTGTATTGGTTGGTAATGATCTGGAGCTGCTCAATCGCGTCCTGGTTGCCAAAGAAAACCAGCGTTCCGCCGACTGAGTTGTCGTTGTTCGACTGGCCGTCGATTTCGTAGTTGTTGTAACGCGAGCTCTGACCGTTTACCGAATAGTCGTCCCCGTTGGAGTTGGAAAAGTTGTCATCGCCAACACCGGTCACACCTGGAATGAGCTCCACGATGGTATCGAAGCCATTGTTCAGGGGAAGATTCTGCACGGTATTAGTATCGAAAGTCGTCGTCACCTGCGAATCGGTTGTTTCAAGCAAGGCGGCGACGGAGCCATTGACCTCGACCTGCTCTGCAGTGCCGACGTGAAGTGTGACAAGGCCCAGGTTGGTTGTAGCTCCGGCCTGCACCGCAACATTGTCGACGATCTCAGGCGAGAATCCTGGTGAACTTATGACGACCTTGTAGACCCCGATCGGGACGTCAAAGAACTTAAACGTGCCATCAGAAATTGATTTGCTCTGCAGCGTCAGCCCGCTGGAGTTACTTTTCAATTGCAACTGCGCCCCGACAATGACCGCGCTGGAAGGATCCGCTACGGTTCCTTGAACGGTTCCCGTGGTGATGCCCTGGCAAAGCGCAAACGCGCTGATGGTTAATGCAATCCAGCTCAAAATCAACTTCTTCACAATTCGCATGTGGCCTCCACCTCGCATGTGCAACCGATGTCACTGACCGACTCCCCTCGCAACAGCACGCATGATTCCTCTTGCAGGGTTTAGGGAATTTTTGTGATGACCGTCTGCAATTGCGGGACGAATGGAGGTCTGCTTTGCTTTGACCAGAGTTTGGGCGATCTCAAGAGATAAGAGGACTCAGGATCTCTGCATCAGCTGGAATCCGATCTACTGCATTACGGAACTGGTACGAAGCGGTTGGAACCAGGGATAGAACGCACACCAGTTTGGCGAGATGCAATCTGCTGGTGCGTTTTGGCGATCGAATTTCCAGCGCACATATGAAACAGCGTAGATGACCGAAATGGCGGCTCCGGTGCACCGTCTCCCGGCCAATGGTCACCCATCTTGCAGTTGTCTGAGGAGGAAGGGCTGTGTGGAGGTCTCAACAGGCACCACGAGTCCAGGGATTTGTCCGACATATGATCTGCCAATTCCTGGATTCCTTCACCTCGTATCGAAACCCACACCTTTTGACACGGCCGGATCGATGAGATCCGGCCGATTGTTTTGTTGAAGTTAGTGAGTGGGTTTTCTGAACCCTTTTGTTACAGGGCAGTGGAGCGTTGTTCAGGCGGTTTTCTGGAGATCCTGGACCAGAACCGGGGTCGGATACTTTCGCAGGGAACGTTGCACGGTGGCCGTCGAGATTCGATGCCCTTTGGCGATCTGGCGCATGCTCTGCCCCTGGCAGCGTTCACGCCAGATGGCGTCATGGTCGAGGACTAAAGGATTACGTCCGATGTGCGTGCCTTCGAGGCGGGCGCGCCGCATGCCGGCGCGCACCCTTTCGACGATCAGGGAGCGTTCGAGTTCAGCAATCGCGCCGATGATGACCACGAGGGCTCGGCCCAGCGGCCCTGCGGTGTCGATCTGCTCACGGAACGACACGTACTCGACGTTGAGCCGATTCAGTTCGTCGAGCACTTCAAGGAAGTGCTTCACCGACCGAGCGATCCGGTCTGACGCCCAGACCAAGACCACATCGAAGTGTCCGCGGCGGGCATCGACCATCATCTGATCGAGGCCTGGTCTTTTCGCCTTCGTGCCGCTGATCTTGTCGCCGTATTCCTGGACGACCTCGAGATTGCGCTGGGCGGCCATCTGACGCAGGTCGAGGATCTGCGTTTCGAGAT
>JBKQKT010000584.1:0-10283 GCA_052147365.1 Candidatus Korobacteraceae bacterium
GCAAGCTCTCGGACTTCGGCGACGTGGACATCGTGGGGGTCGGACACGGAGAACCAATCCCAGAGGGCGGAATTGAGGTCTTGAAGAAGCTAAGGGAGCAAAAAGCTTAATCTCCTGAACTCCTCGAAAATAGACAGTTCGGGCAGATGTGGACGAACCGCGCGCGTGAGCGGTGCGGTCTGTGAACAGGACTTCATAAGTTTGTGAGGGCCGTAATTCCAGCCACGGTTCTTCTGAATCCGGTATAAAATACGCAAGTTTTGAGTCCGAAGTCTGAGCCGCAACTTTTTGTGTCGGCCAGCCCGTGTAGCACTTGCTTTCTATCGCTGGATAGCAACGCAAGGTAATGAGTCGAGGAGAGTTCGCTGATGGCGGAATCTGCTATTATTCGCGGAGCCAAAAGTCCGATCGCAGAACTTGACGTTCTGTGGGTGACGGCCGGCCTCGGGTGCGATGGCGACACTATTGCGATGACTGCCGCGACGCAGCCAAGCATAGAAGATGTAGTCATGGGCGCTCTGCCGTGGGTTCCGAAGATAAATTTCCATAATCCCTTCCTTGCCTTTGCGAATGGCGACGAGTTCCTTAAGCCGTTTCATCTGGCTGCGGAGGGCACGCTCGGGCCTTTCATCCTGGTCGTCGAAGGCTCGATTCCCAACGAACATAATAAGAAAGAAGGCTATTGGGCGTCGTGGGGCACGGACACGAAGACCGGAGAGCCCATTCTCACATGCGACTGGATTGACCGTCTGGCGCCGAACGCCTGGGCGGTTGTGGCGGCGGGAACGTGTGCCACTTACGGTGGGATTCACGCCATGGCAGGAAATCCGACCGGCTGCATGGGATTGGCGGATTATCTTGGATGGCAATGGAAATCGACGGCCGACATTCCCATCGTAAACGTGCCGGGGTGTCCGGTGCAGCCGGACAACATGATGGAGACGCTGCTCTACCTTTTCTATATGGCGGCGGGACGTGCGCCCATGATCCCGCTGGACAGCGCGCTGCGGCCCACCTGGTTGTTTGGCCAGACGGTACACGAAGGATGCGATCGCGGCGGCTATTACGAGCAGGCCGATTTTGCCGAACAATACGGATCGCCGCTGTGCATTGTGAAGCTCGGGTGCTGGGGACCCGTGGTGCAGTGCAACGTTGGCAAGCGCGGATGGATGGGCGGCATCGGGGGCTGTCCCAACGTGGGAGGCATCTGCATTGGCTGCACTATGCCCGGCTTCCCGGATAAGTTCATGCCGTTCATGAACCAACCGCCCGGCTCTTTACTGTCATCCAATGCGGTGCAGACTTACGGAAGGGCCATCCAAGCTTTGCGCCGCTTCACCCAAGCCTCTTTGAATAAGGAACCAAGCTGGCGGCGCCGGACGGATCATGCCGTAGGATCCCCGTCACCTCGCCGCGAGCTGCAGCCTGTGAAGCAGGATACATAGCATGTCCGCCCAGCGCGAGATCGATGTGAACTCGTTGCTCGAAGCCGTCCAAATCTCGGTCCAGGACGCGGACCGCATTGCCGGGCTCGGTGATTTTGCCGTCAGTGGTCCCGAGGCCGAATCAGTTCTACAGGAACTAGCCAATGTGTTCTTCGAGAGCACGGGTTCGTTTGGTTACGAAGCGAGTGACTCGGCTGCGAAAGCGCGCCCACCTGCAGAAACTCCGATACCCAACCTCGAGGCAAAGTACCGCGCCCTGGTCGAGCAGATTCCGGCGGTGGTGTTCATGGCATATCTGGATGAGCGGATTGGCGAAACTTATGTAAGCCCTCAGATTGAGGCGTTGCTCGGTTTCACGCAGGAGGAGTGGCTGCAGGACCCGGTTCGCTGGTATGCGCAACTGCATCCCGACGACCGGCAGCGTTGGAGCGCTGAGGCTGCGCAGCTATTCCTTTCAGGTGAACCGCTGCGGTCCTCCTACCGGGTGCTGGCGCGCGATGGAAGAGTGGTTTACTTTCACTGCGAAGCCAAGATGATCCGGCGGGAGGATGGCCAGCCCTGGTTCATTCACGGCGTGGGGTTCGACATCACGGACCTCAAGAAAACGGAGGAAGCACTGCAGCAGGAGCGCAACGTAATGTCCGCTATCCTGGATACTGTGGGCGCCCTGGTGGTGGTGCTTGATCCTGCCGGACGCATCGTCCGTTTCAACCGCGCCTGCGAACGAACCTCCGGCTACGCCTTTGAGGAAGTGCGATACAAGTACGTGTGGGAGCTGTTCACGGTCGCCGATGAGGCGCAGCGCTTCAAATCAATCTTCGAGCAGATGCGATCGGGCCAGGCGCAACCAGAATATGAAAGCCATTGGGTTACGCGCGATGGCTCGCGCCGCCTCATTTCCTGGTCGGGAACAGCCATGCCCGGTGCCCACGGAACGCCCGCCTACATCCTCGCTACAGGGATTGACATCACGGAACGCAAGCGACTGGAACAGGCAGTCCTCGATATCAGTGTCCGCGAGCAGCGCCGCATCGGGCAGGACCTGCACGATGGGCTGGGCCAGCATTTGACCGGAATCGCGTTCATGAGTAAGGTGCAGGAACAGAAACTGGCCGAGAAAGGCTTGCCGGATGCCGTGGATGCCGGCAAGATTGTCCGCCTGGTGAACCAGGCCATCGAG
The DNA here is from genome assembly GCA_052147365.1 of Candidatus Korobacteraceae bacterium. Classification (GTDB taxonomy): domain Bacteria; phylum Acidobacteriota; class Terriglobia; order Terriglobales; family Acidobacteriaceae; genus Bog-257. The sequence goes on from JBKQKT010000584.1 coordinate 2,626, forward strand.
AAGACTCGCGAACTTTCGCGCGGCCTTCTTCCGGTGCTGTCGGAGTCCCGCGGACTTATGTCAGCCTTGCAACGGTGGGCTGGCGAGGTGGAGGACCTGTTCGGCATATCATGCAGGTTTCTGTGTGTTGAGCCGGTGCTGATTCATGATGATTCCGTGGCCACGCACCTGTACCACATTACTCAGGAGGCCGTGAACAACGCGATCAAACATGGCCACGCGCGGGACATCCTGATCGCTCTGGGAGCAAACGGCGGGCGGGGAGCCCTGACCATTAGCGACAACGGTTCCGGTATCCCAAAAGTGTCGGCGAGCAATAAGGGCATGGGGCTTCACATCATGAATTACCGGGCGAAGATGATCGGCGGTAGCCTTGAGATAACTCCGGGCAAACCGCGTGGAACCGTGGTGACCTGCCGGTTCCCGATCACAAATGGGGAGTAAATGCTGACATGACACCCGTGACTAAGCGGCAGGAAACCGTCGAAACCAGCAAGTTGAGAGTGTTCGTGGTTGACGACCACCCGATCGTGCGCCAGGGACTGGCGCAGATGATCAATCGTGAACCTGATCTCACCGTGTGTGGCGAAGCGGAGCAGGCGGCATCGGCCCTGCAGGCGATCGTCAGCGAGAGACCTGACATTCTCATTCTTGACATCTCCCTGGGCGGACCTGACGGCCTGGAACTGCTGAAGAACGTCCGCATGCGCTATCCGGCCTTGCCAGTTCTCATTCTTTCCATGCACGACGAATCGATTTATGCGGAGCGCGCGCTACGGGCCGGCGCCAACGGTTACATTATGAAACACGAGGCGGCAGAAAGGGTGCTGGTGGCGGTGCGCCAGATCCTGAATCGCGAGATCTATGTCAGCGAGCGGGTCGCCAACCGGATTCTGCATCATTATATAAGCGGCACTTCCACGGTGAAGCAATCCCCGCTCGCCGATCTCTCTGATCGGGAGCTTGAGGTCTTTCGTTTGATTGGCGAGGGCCATAGTACGCGGACCATTGCGGACGAACTGCACCTCAGCGTCAAGACAGTGGAGTCCTATCAGGCGCACATCAAGGACAAACTGTCGCTCAAGAATGGCCGAGAACTGGTGCAGCACGCCATTCAGTGGGTGATGAACGAAAAGGTGGCCTAAGAAAATCCTGCTGTTTGGTCGGGGAATCCCCTACCCACCTTGCGGTGACTTTCCCCAACGCTAAATCAGGTTGTGAAGTTCCCTCCTTTCCCTGATTCTGTCTACAACGGTGCGTGGGGCACCAGAGAAGTTCTTTATTCCTGAAGTCCTTCCGGCTCATTTCGCAGCGAGAGTGCGTGTGGGCTCGCGGGACAGAACAAGCAGATGTAGTCGCAGGCTTAAGCCTGACGTTGGAAAGGAGAGTCCAACATGGCAACAGAAACTGCTCCGCACGGGCGATCCACGCAGAAAAAGCCAGCCGTAGCGGAAATACACATTATTTGGGTAACCGCTGGTCTCGGCTGTGATGGCGACTCTGTTTCCATTACAGCGGCGACTCAGCCTAGCATCGAAGACGTCTTACTCGGAGCGATTCCGGGCCTTCCTAAAGTGCACTTGCATAATCCCGTGCTTGCCTACGAATGCGGCGATGACTTCCTAAAGCCGTTCTATCTCGCGGAGGAAGGCAAGCTGGATCCTTTTGTATTAGTGGTTGAGGGCTCGATTCCGAATGAGAAGATCCATCACGATAAAGCTGGCTACTGGGCTGCGATGGGTACCGATGCAGCCACCGGCCAACCGATCAAGACCACCGATTGGATCGAGCGCCTAAGCCAGAAGGCGCTTGCCGTGGTTGGTATCGGCACCTGCGCGACCTACGGCGGAATTCACGCCATGCAAGGCAATCCAACCGGCTGTATGGGTCTCGCTGATTTCCTGGGATGGGATTGGCGCTCGAAGGCCGGAGTTCCCATCGTGAACGTCCCCGGATGTCCCGTCCAGCCTGACAACTTCATGGAGACTGTGCTTTATCTGCTCTATCAGGTGGCAGGTCTGGCGCCAATGATTCCTCTCGACGACCAATTGCGCCCCAAATGGCTTTTTGGAGCCACCGTCCACGAGGGCTGCGACCGCGCCGGCTACTACGAGCAAGGCGACTTCGCGACCGACTACGGCTCGCCCAAATGCATCGTCAAGCTGGGATGCTGGGGTCCGGTGGTCAATTGCAACGTGCCTAAGCGCGGATGGATGGCCGGCATCGGCGGCTGTCCCAACGTGGGTGGCATTTGCATTGGCTGCACCATGCCAGGCTTCCCGGACAAGTTCATGCCGTTCATGGATGAGCCGCCGGGGTCGAGAGTCTCCACTGGTGGTTCCAGCGCTTACGGCATCGCAATAAGGTCACTGCGGTCAATAACCCAGCACACTCTCAACAAGGAACCAAAGTGGCGACATGCTCGCGCTGAGCTTACCACTGGCTATCACGGCAGGGCCTAACTGAAGCGAAGACAAACTTAGAAGGAGCGACCGCAATGAGCACAATAACTGCTACCGATACCCAGGCCCCAAGTAAGTCGAAGCAGATCGTGGAGATGAATTGGGATCCCATCACACGAATCGTGGGAAGCCTCGGCATTTTTACCAAGATCGATTTTGCCAACCGCCACGTTGTTGAGTGCCATAGCACCTCGTCGATTTTCCGTGGCTACAGCATCTTCATGAAGGGCAAAGACCCGCGAGATGCCCACTTCATTACCAGCCGCATTTGCGGCATCTGCGGCGACAATCATGCCACTTGTGCGACCTATGCTCAGAACATGGCGTTCGGCGTACAGCCGCCGGCGCTGGGTGAGTGGATTGTCAATCTAGGCGAAGCTGCTGAGTACATGTTCGATCACAACATCTTCCAGGATAACCTGGTGGGGGTGGACTTCTGCGAGCAGATGGTCAAGGAGACGAATCCCGGCGTCCTTGCCAAAGCGGAGAAGACGCCGTCGCCGAACTCGAATCTCCACGGCTATCGCACCATAGCCGATATCATGCGCGCCCTGAACCCCTTCACCGGCGCGTTTTATCGCGAGGCACTGCAGATGAGCCGCATGACCCGCGAGATGTTCTGCTTGATGGAAGGCCGCCATGTGCATCCGTCAACCCTTTATCCGGGCGGGGTAGGAACGGTGCCGACGGTCCAGTTATTCACCGACTACCTGGTGCGCTTGATGAAGTACGTGGAGTTCATGAAGAAGGTCGTACCTCTGCATGACGACCTGTTCGACTTCTTCTATCAGGCGCTTCCGGGGTACGAGCAAGTAGGCCAGCGGCGGATCCTGCTGGGATGCTGGGGATCGTTCAACGATCCCGACCACTGCGATTACACCTACAAGAACATGACCAACTGGGGCCGCAAGATGTTCGTGACCCCGGGCGTGGTGGTGGATGGAGAGCTGGCTACCACTGACCTCGTGGACATAAATCTGAACATCCGCATTTTGTTGGGGAGTTCGTACTACGACGACTGGGAAGACGGCGAAACGTTCGTGAAGACCGATCCGCTGGGGAACCCGGTAGATCAGCGTCATCCCTGGAACCAGACCACGACCCCCAAGCCGCAAAAGCGCGATTTTGCGGGCAAGTATACCTGGGTCATGTCGCCGCGTTGGTTCCACAAGAAGACTGGTGAACATCTGGCACTCGATACCGGCGGCGGCCCGATTGCGCGCTTCTGGGCAACCGCTAAGGCCGGGTTGGTGGACATCGGTTACCTTAAGGCAACTGGGAACAGCGTCAAGATTTATCTTCCAAAAACCGCATCGCTGCCGGAGGTGGAGTTCGAGTGGAAGGTCCCGAAGTGGAGCAACGCGATCGAGCGCGACCGCGCCCGCACTTACTTCCAGGCATATTCTGCCGCGGCTGCGCTGCACTTCATGGAGAAGGCGCTGGCAGAACTGCATGCCGGACACACCCGGACGTGGTCTGACTTCAAGGTTCCGGAAGAGGCAATCGGTTGCGGCTTCCACGAGGCAGTCCGCGGCGTTCTGTCGCATCACGTCGTGATTCGCGACGGGAAGATTGCCAACTACCATCCGTATCCTCCGACACCCTGGAACGCCAATCCTCGCGACGTTTATGGCACTCCGGGACCGTATGAGGATGCGGTGCAGAATACGCCAATCTTCGAAGAGAACGGGCCTGAAAAGTTCAAAGGAATTGACATTATGCGAGCGGTCCGTAGCTTTGATCCTTGTCTGCCCTGTGGCGTCCACATGTATCTGGGGAATGGGAAGGTCCTGCAAACCCGTCATTCCCCGATGTTCGGTCTGCAGTTGTAGATCGGAGGTTGTAGCACGAGGAGTGGGCGGACGCAGTTGTAGGGAGCGAAGGCAGGTTCGACACACGCAAGTGCCCAAGCTCACTCCTCTTCCCTTTTGACCATGGGAGCGTAATGTCCGAAACCAAAGAACTGCAGCAGCGCATTCAAAGAATCGGCGGGTTGGTCCAGGAGATCGAGGCGATTGCCGATCCCAGCGTGCGGGCTTCCACGAAGCAACTCGTCCAACTGCTCATGGAGTTTCATGGCGCCGGTCTTGACCGGGCTTTGGAAATCGTGGCAAACACCGGAGAGCCCGGTCTGCGCCTCATTGACAACCTCGGCCGCGATCCTTTGGTCAGTAGCCTGCTGGTTTTGTATGGACTGCATCCGGACGACGTGGACACCCGCGCGCGGAAAGCTTTGGAGCAGGTTTTGCCTAAGGTGCAACGTGGCGGAGGTGAACTCGAGGTGCTCGACATCAACAACGGCAGCGTGCGGCTACGGTTATCTGTGAGCGCGCACAGTTGCGGCTCTACGGCAAACACGCTCAAATCGATGGTCGAGGATGCTATTTACGAGGCCGCTCCCGACGTTGGGTCGGTCGTTATCGAAGGTTTGGATGACAAGCCGAGCAACGGATTTGTCTCACTGGACACGCTCTTAGCTGGTATCGCCATCCCGGCCGAAGCAAGCTCCTCACAAGAACGGAACGGCGTCCCGGTGCCGTCAATAGGTTGATTATGTCTGCACAGGAATTCCGGGCCTACGACAGCGCATTTGGTGTGCTGCGCCAGTTTGCACGCCGGCCTCGAAATGTCGAGCACTGCGAGCTCTGCAGCGCCGAACTGGGGAAGCAGCATCCGCACTTGCTCGAGCCTGTAGGCCGTAAAGTCATTTGCGCTTGCGATGCCTGTGCTCTGCTGTTCAGTGGAAGGGCAGGCGCAAAGTTTAAGCGTGTTCCGCGCAGCGTCCGCTTCCTGACCGACTTTCGTATGACCGATGCGCAGTGGGACAGTTTGATGATCCCCATCAACATGGCTTTCTTCTTCAAGAGCTCGCCCGAGGGCAGGATGATCGCGACGTATCCGAGTCCGGCAGGCGCGACGGAATCGCTCCTCTCACTGGAAGCCTGGTCGGAGATCGCGCGCGACAATCCGGACGTCAACGCCATGGAACCTGACGTCGAAGCTCTTCTGGTAAACCGTATCGGACATGCCCGTGGATTTTCCACGCCTGAGTACTACGTCCTGCCCGTCGATGAGTGCTTCAAGCTGGTCGGCCTGATTCGCCTGCACTGGAAAGGGTTCTCCGGCGGTACAGAAGTCTGGCAGGAGATTGCGCACTTCTTCCAGGAATTGAAAGGCAAGGCGCTGATTCCGGCAGGGGGATCTCATGCCTGATTTGAAGTTCCACGTGGAACGCGCCGAAGTTGTTCCGTTTGCAGTGGCTCCGCAGCTTGCGCTAAAGCTCCGGCTGAGCAACGCTGACGCAACAGAAGCCATTCACACCGTCGCGCTGCGCTGCCAGATTCAAATCGAAGCTACTCGGAGGCGCTATTCCGCAGAGGAACAAAGGGGACTCAGAGACCTGTTTGGTGAACCGGAACGGTGGGGACAGACCCTGCGGACCTTCCTGTGGACGCATACCAGCGCAGTTGTCCCGGCGTTCATTGCCAGCACCGAGATTGATCTGCCGGTGCCCTGCACCTTCGACTTTAACGTCGCCACCACCAAATACTTCTCCGGTCTGTCCGAAGGCGAAATTCCTCTCTGCCTGCAGTTCAGCGGAACGGTCTTCTACGCCACGGGCGATGGGCCTTTACAGGTCATGCTGATTCCGTGGGACAAGGAGGTCCGCTTCAAGCTACCGGTACAGCTGTGGAAGGAGTTGATGGACAACTACTACCCCAACAGCGCGTGGCTCTGTTTGCGGCGGGACGTTTTCGAGCGCCTGCATCGCTACAAAGTCGAGCACGGCATCCCGACATGGGAAGAGACCTTGGAGCGGGTGCTGAGCTGCACAGAAGAGGAAGTGGCCTCGTGAATGCCGCTGCTGTGGAGAGAATCGCCAAGGCTGTGCTGTACGAAGGATACATGCTCTATCCCTACCGCCCATCAGCCGTGAAGAACCAGCAGCGCTTCAACTTTGGCGTGGTGTATCCGCAGTCTTACAGCGAGATCCAGAAAGGCTCTGACCCTTGGATCATGCAAACGGAATGCCTGATGCAAGGCTCCGCGCAAACCGCTCTCGAAGTTCGTCTCAAGTTCCTGCAATTGACCGCTCGTTCGGTCGAAGAACGGACTACGCCGGCAGCCGATGGGAAGAGTCTGAGTGAGGCTGGCTTTGCACCAGTCAAGTCACTGGAAGTTGACGGCCAGAAGTTTTACACATGGGAGGAAGCCGTCGAGCGCGAAGTGGCCGTCCCGCCCACAATGCTGGGCGAACTGGTTCAACAGCCGCAACAGCGTCCGATCAGCTTCTCCTTCAGCAAGGCGTACGAGACACTGCGCGACCACAACGACGCGGTTGCCGGACGACTGGCCCGGGCACGGCAAGCCATCGACGGGGCAATATATGTCGGAGCGCATCCCGTCGTAGAAGGCATTTACAAGATCGTGGTGCGCGTAATAAATGTCACTCCTCTTGAATTTCCGGAGGTCGCTGGCCGCAAAGATGCGTTGATGCGGTCGCTGATCTCGGCGCACGTCATCCTCGGCGCCGCTGGGGGAGAGTTCGTCTCCCTGCTCGATCCTCCCGAAGAGCTGCGCGAAATGACCGCTCTGTGCAGCAATACTGGAGTGTTCCCGGTCCTCGTGGGAGATGAGGGGCAGCGGGACACGGTGCTGGCATCGCCGATCATCCTTTACGACTACCCGCAGATCGCCCCGGAAAGCGCCGGCGACCTGTTCGACGGCACCGAGATTGACGAAATCCTCTCGCTACGTATCCTCACCATGACCGATGAAGAGAAGCTCGAGATGCGGCGGTCGGACGATCGGACGCGTCAATTGCTGGAAAGCATCGAAACCCTGCCCACGGAGCACCTCATGAAGTTGCACGGCGTGCTGCGGGGCCTGCGCCACGTTGAAGGGGAATCCCAATGAACGAGTGGGAATGGCAGCTTCTGGAAGACAAAACGCCGGTGGAAAGCGTAGAGATCGCTGGCGGTCCGGTGAAGGCCGGCGATCGCGTGCGCCTGCATCCTCGCCAGGGCGGTGACGTTTTGGACATTGCACTTGCCGGCCAGACTGGGATGGTCGAAGCGCTCGAACAGGATTACGAAGGCAAGTTCCATGTCTGCGTGGTGCTCGACAATGATCCCGGGAGGGACATGGGCCTTCTGCGCCAGCCCGGACACCGTTTCTTTTTCGATCCTGAAGAAG